>JAKACK010000020.1 GCA_021821445.1 Microcaldota archaeon
TAATAGCATTGGCAATGATTATTCTATTTGTAGCAGGTTATCTATATCAATTCAATTACTCCAATATGCCTAATTATAATCCAAAAAATGTAAATCTATTTCAAGTTACGAAAATTCCAAAAAATGTTACTAATTTAGCAAATTACATTAACAAAATTAATGGAATCTATTCAGTAGCAACATTACCTATGGCATTTAATTGGCAGAGTACAACATGGTATATAGGTACAAATGTTTATTCATCATTAATAAACAAACCAGTTTATACTGGAAGTTATACAACATATAATGAAATATTCTTCCCAATCTCTACGGGTTTATATTATAATTATGTTGGATCAAACCTTGATAATTCAAATACATTAAATAAAAATATTTCAAATGGGCTTGGGGTATTTGGGATACACTACATAGCAGTGCAAGGAGATGCAATACATAAAAGTTTGTGTTCTGCATGCGGTATATACCCTTTTAGTTTTAAAACAATTTATACCAATTTAAATAACTTAAAAGATATTAAATTTGTAAAGAAATTTGGCAATTCTTCTCTTTATGAGAATATTAATTATGTTCCATTAATATATGCCTCAAATATACAAAATATTGGTAATGTATCCTCTAAGTCAGTATTCAATTTAATAGAAAATAAATCGTTTAATATAAAAAATAATTCTGTTTTCACAACTTATATTAAAGGTTTTTACAATGATAGCAATACAATAAATGCAAGCAGGATTGAAAATTTCAAAGAGCCTGAAATAAACTTCACTTATAATAACCCAACTATGGCAACTGTTAAAATAAGAAATGCCACTACACCTTTTTATCTTGTATTTAGAGAAACTTACGGAACTCATTGGCATGCATATATTAATGGAAAATTATTACCTTTAAAAGATCATATTGCAGTAAATGGGTTTGCTAATGCTTGGTATTTAAATAAAACAGGCAACTATACGATTACTATATATTACACACAACAGACATATGCATGGATTGCATTTGCTGTAAGTTTTGCTGCACTATTTGCAACAATAGGCCTTGGAGTTTATGGATGGATTGAAAATAAAAAGGTAAAGCCAGTTAAAAGTAGAATTATACATGCAAAGGATTTAGAAGTTTAGATAACTATTTTATATATTTAAAACGAATGATTTTTATGAAAAAGATAGCTTTTATATCAGATGTTGCATATCCTTGGCTAAAAGGAGGTATGGAATCAATAGAGTATTCTGAGATGAAAGAACTTTCAAAAAATAATGAAGTATACTGCTTCTGCATGCAGTTTGATAAGATGAAAAAAGAATTTTATAAGGACAATATACATTATATTACGGTTACAAAAGCTTCTTCAAAAGAACTTTATACAGCTAAAGGCAACAGGTCTATGAAATTGGCAATGAAGTTCGCAAGGTCATTGCCTAAAATTCTTAAGAATTATAATTTTAATTTCATATATGCAAATACCTTTCCATATTTGCATCTTAAATCTGTGAAATCTTATTGTAAAGCACATAATTGTATACTTGCGCTTGATGTTGCTGAAGTATGGAATTTAAAATATTGGAAAAGTTATATTGGAACTTTAAAAGGAACCGCTGGATATCATTATGCGGTAAATGCGATGCGTGGTGCTGATTATTATATTGCAAATTCATCAGTTACTGCTAATGATTTGATTTCAATTGGAATAGATAAGAATAAAATTAGAATATTATCTCCAGTTATAAGCTCAAAAAAAATTTTTAAGCCATTAAAAAGAAATACAACAGTTACTTATGTAGGTAGATTAATAAAAGAGAAACGGTTAGATCTTTGGATTGAGGCAGTTTCAAAGGCCCATTTACTAAATCCAAAGATTAAAGGTATTATAATAGGTAATGGACCAGAAGAAGAACATATTCGTAGTCTTATATCATCATATCCTTTCATAAAGATGAGAAAGCCTTATGCAAGTAAACTACAACTTTATCATGCATTAAGCAAATCACTGTGTCTTTTAAATATGAGTGAACGTGAAGGGTTAAGTGTTATCGCAATCGAGAGTGCAACTCTTGGAACTCCTATAATACTACCTAATTATACTCCAATACCAAAAGAGGTAAAAGAATTATCTATAGTAAAAAATATCAAATTAATACCAGAAACAATAGTAGATTTAGCTTCTGGAAAAGTTAAATACAAAATTGATAAAAAGAAATTGAAAAAATTTTATATCGATAGAATAAATCCTTTGTTTAATGAATTAATGAATAAAAGAAAATCTTAAACAAGGTTTAAACTCATTATTTAATTTTTGATATACTGTTAATTTATAGTATCAAAATTGTATCTTTTTAGAAAGATATATTATATTTATATCCCAATTTCTCATTAATTTATGTTTTCGCATAAAATTTTCTTGTAAAGTGGTTGTATGAATAAAGTGTACCCAAAAATTTATTTCATTTATTCTTATGTATATGATAGTACTTTAGCAGATCTAACAGGTAAAAAGTATAATGAAGATGAACAAAAAGAAGCTGCTAGATATATAAAAAATATAGATAAGGAGTTTTCAAAAAACTCAGATACTGTGATTAGAGGTATTTCAAATATTTCTGGACTTGATTGGCAAAAACCATTGATTGATGTTTATGTGTCAAAGTATCCGCCCTACTCATTTTCTGTTCCATTAACAATAAAAATTTATAAAAATAAAAAATTCGGAGTGGCAATACTCGTACATGAACTTGTACATAATATATTGTTTCAGAATCAAAAACTCGTAAATTATAAAAAGCTCTTTAGAGATTTTGAAAATGAGGATTTATCTACAAAATATCATATAATAGAAGGTGCTATACTTTACAAACTCAATGAAAAAATGTTTTCAGATGGATTTGGAGGATTTTTCAAATATGATGATTGGAGATCTGAAAAATCCAGTAAAGAGTACAGAAGAGCTATTGAAATAGTAATTGAGAAAGGCCCAGAGAATATAATAAAAAGATACATCATACAAAAATAAGCTTAATTTTGAATCTAATTACTTTTTACCTGATAATATAGTGATTGTATTTATCAGTGCAACATGCGAATATGATTGTGGAAAATTGCCCAATAATTCTCCTGTATCTATATCAATATCCTCTGAAAAAAGCCCCATATGATTCTGAAATGCAACCGCTTTGTTGAACATTTCCATTGCCTCTTCTCTATTGCCTATTTTGTATAACGCATTGATAAGCCAGAATGAGCAGGTTATAAAAGCACTCTTTGGAATCCCAAATCCATCTTCATCTTTATACCTCATCACAAAAGGTCCTTTTGAGAGTTCTCTTTTTATTGCATTTATTGTACTCAACATTCTTTTGTCTTTCCACCTTATAATGCCAAATGATGGCATCAGCAAAAGACTTGCATCTAAAGTGGTTGAACCATAATGCTGAGTGAATGCTTGTGCCTTTTTATTCCAACCATACCTCATTATATTTACTTTTATATTTCTTCTATCTTTTGACCATCTTTCTATAACTTCATCATGACCTAGCTTTTTGGCAATCTTTATTCCCCTATCTAAAGCTACCCAGCACATCACTTTAGAGAAAGTATAATTTTTGTTACTGCCTCTGAACTCCCATATACTGTGATCCTTCTTCTTCCAATCCTTAATAGCAGTTTCTACAAAATTAGATATTAAATCCCAACTTATCTCACTTACTCTTAAATTTTTATTTTTTTTCAAATAAAATAAATATAGGGAATTGAGAAGTTCTCCTATTATATCAGTTTGACGCTGCTTGTATGCAGCATTTCCTATTCTCACAGGTTTTGAATTCTCATAACCCTGCATATGCATAAGTTTTAATTCACCTATATAATCTTCTCCTTCTACATTGAACAATGTTTGAACATTAATCCCATATTTTGAATATAGTAAATTCAACCACCTTATGAAATTATAAGCTTGATCAATTAATCCTATTTTCATTAATGCTTCAACACTAAATGAATAATCACGTATCCATGAATACCTATAGTCCCAATTCCTTACAGATCCTTTTATTTCAGGTATTGAAGTAGTGCCTGCTGCAATCATAGCTCCTGTATCCTCATAGGTTAATAGTTGAAGTACCAATGCGGAACGAACTTTTAGAGGTTTATAATCTTTTTTGCCAAATATTTTCTTTGACCAATTCCTCCAATAATCTATTGTATTATCCATTTCTTGCATTATATAATCTACATCTATTGGATTCTTTAGTTTGTTATATGAAATCAATATGTAGCTTTTTTCAGGCAATTCAATTTTATCCTCATTAGATAGTTTCTTTAAATTTAAATTTGAGTATACATATAGGGATATGCTTTTATGTGAAAATATTATTTTGCCATCTTCAATATATTTATTTGGTATGTACTTGTTGTATTCCATTTTAGGCTTTATTAAAACTTTTATAATAGGATTCCCACGTTTCCTTATTATTATCCTTTGAACTTCAGAATCTCTAAAGGTTTCATCTCCTTTTTTATAATATGGAAAATAATCTATAACTTCAAATTCTGATGTGCTGTTGCTGAAAGTGGTTTTGATTACATTTGTATTCTCTATATACTCTTGTTTTATCTCATATTCATCTACAGGAATTATCTTGAAGCTTCCACCATTATCTGAATCTAAAATTTTTGAGAATACCGAAGGAGAATCAAATTTAGGTAGACAAAGCCAATCCATAGAGGTATCCTTTTTAACAAGAGCTAATGTCCTGCAATTACCTATAACTCCATAATCCAAAGCCAAAATAATCACTTCATCTTCTTTTTAGCAAAAGAGATTATTAAGCATTGAACTAATTATAGACAATCCCTAAATAAATAAAAATTTATAATCCTGCGTTATATTTAAGTCTATGAAAGGTAATTTTCCATTTGAAAATTTAGATGATTTGCCAAACCTTTAGAAACCTCTTAGGATATTGAATAATAAAAAATGGGCTTTATTTTTATACTTTGAATTATTTGATTAAGATTTCCCTTAATCCTAAATTAATATAATATTAATTATTTACTTTTATTGCCATTGCTATTCTTGTTTGTATAATAGTATTTAACAAGCAATTTGTAATATAAAATTGCTTTGCTTGCAATTTGATTAGTAATCTCATCTCCAAAATACTCTTTAAATCCGTAAAGTAATATTCTTTTATCACATTCACTTATTGCGCTGGTTATGCTCTTTTTTGCATATGCAAACATGGATATTGAAAGTTGCTGCGACAATCCATCTTCTGAATATCTACCTAATTCTTTTATTGAATTAAGTTCTGCTGAAACATCATTAGTACAATTGCTTCTTAAATAATCTTTTTTATGTCCAATTTCATGATTCATAAGAGCAACAATTCCTTTATAATAACCAATTTTATATGAAAAAATTAGAATATTTAAAAATCTTTTATCTATATAGATTTCGTCTTTAGATTTATTATATCCAAGTATTGGAATGTCTGAATATATTACTTTTATCTTTCCGGCGTTAATCTTCAACTTATCCATAATATCAAGAAATTTATTTGATTGGTATTGCCAATACTTGCTATTATATTCTTCAATAAAGATTTTATTTTTGTTACAGTCTGGTTTTCTCATTGACTTTATATGATCTTTATAAGCGTCCATTTTACAAATCCCTATTGATTAATTTATAATTGAAATTAATTTATTTATGTAAATTGATTATTAAAATAATCTTAATTTTTAAATATTGATTGTTTTAATATTTAATGATTTTTTAATCACTTTTTAAAATACTAGAATTTACTGAATTTTCTTTTTGTAAAATACTCTTAAAGCTTATTAACAGAGATGTAACAATACATAATATTACAATTACTTATATATTTGATTTGAAAATAGAATTTTTTATAAAAATTTCAAATTTTTAAAGTGTCATTAGTAATTTTAAAATTAAGAATTTATTAGGGTATATTTTATAATATTCTATTGATAAATTAGTTTTGAAAGAGTTAAATCATTTTTTGACGATGTTAATTATATTATATATAATTCTTTCCTAATCAAATTTGTTGATAAATGCTCCATAAATACATTATTTCCAATCTTCTTTATTGGAACAACTACTCTTTTATCAAATTCTGCTGCATTACGATACATTACATCATTAACCCAAACTCTATTTGATATCTTATTAGTATTAATTGCAACTGGAACTCCGAAATCTTTTGAAAGATTTTTAATTACCTTGGGGAGTACTTTTTTTACCTCTTCACCTGCATTAAATGATTTGAGAAATTCAAGTGAATCTATGAATAATGCAGGTTTTCCATCCATTTCTGCAGCGAAAGAGTATATTCTTCCAATTGGCTTCTGTTTACCCTCAATTTTGTCTTTCCAATAAACATTTAAAATTAATGTTCCTGGGTCTTTTAACCATCCTATATTTGCATAAAAATTTATTCCTGAGAAATCACTCTCTGTTGGTGGTGCTGTACAATCACCACTGAATCTACCACCAAATAGATCATTTAAAGATCTATCCCAACTCTTTACTGTAAGGACTCCCTCAGTATGTATATATTTTTCTATTTTCTGTAAATTCTCGGATATTTTATCTTTAGAATTATTAAATAAATCATTTCTTGTACGTGAATTTACAATAAACATATCATCATCTGTTATATATTGGTATACATCGTCCAATACTCTATCTGTCAATTTCATATAAGATTCCATTTTATCTTTTGAAATCTCCTTATTATCTTTCAAAGATTTTTCAACCTCAGTTAAATCATTTTCTAAATTTATTATATTCTCATTATAATATTTTGAAGCGATAATACCTTCAATGGGATCGATTATTTTTTCATATGAATCTAAAGTATTTTGATTTTTATTATTTATCTCTTTTTTAATCTCTTTCAAATCTTTTAATATAGAAATTGCCTTTTTAAAATCAAAATTTTCTAAATTTTCATTTGTACCTGATTTTTTCAATATATTTTCAACTTTGTTATTAAGATTTCCTCCTATGTCATTTTTGAATAATTGAAATCCTATTTTAATTTGATCTAATACCTGTTGTTTGTCTATATTTTCACTTGGAAAAACCTCTTTTATAATATTTAATGAATTTGATACAATTTCACTGATTTCATCTTTTGTAATATTATTAGTATCGTTTATTCCATTTTCATTATGCAGTTCATATGTTTTTATGTAAGGGCTGTTGAATTTAGGTAAAACTCTGTTTATTATATTAAATGTATCTTCATCAAATAACTTTTTTTTATCATAATTTAATACCTTAAGTAAAAATTCTGGAGCTAATACTTTTCTATTATCCCAAACAAATCTTAGTATCTTTATTCCACCCCAACCTTCAACAGATTTAGGTAATCCTCTGTAATTCATAAAGTAAGAATTTACACCATTCATTATCATTTTGTATATTCTCCCTTTTTCACCTGATAATAATATTTCAAAATCCTCTTTAGATTTTATAAAATTAGATGCGAATGAAATATATTCTATTGATCCACCAGTTCTACTATAAAATTTTAATAATCTATCAAATTTTGTTTTATCAATAGAACCAAAACCTTTTTCTTCTGCCAATTCAAAATTTTTGATTGCGTTTGACCATCCCTTTACTTCACTTTTAAATTTATTAAAGTCCTTATTAGCGTTTTCAGGTTTAATAGTTTTTATAATTGGATCCTCTAAAAATGTTGAATTTTCACTAAGTTTATGTGTTTTTGAATAAAACCATATCCCCATCATCTCATAAAAAAGAGTATTATTGTTATTATAATCAGCCTTTTTTATTAATTTTATAGTTTTTTCATCCATGGTATTATTTAGAGCATCAATAAAATTTTTACCTGTAAGAATTTTGACATCTTCTGGTGTGTGCATTGCGTTTAAATATAAGTTAGCGTAATGATTTAGGTTTATTATGATATCAACGAAATTCGGGTCTTTGAATTCTTTAATTGTATGCGTTCTTGTTATTATATTAAAAAAATTACAATGAGCATAGTATTCAATAGTATGTATCAATTTTAAAGTTTTTTCATCTATAGAATCCATAAACTCTGCACTTGTGAGGATTTTGACATCTTCTGGTGTTTGCATCGCATCTAAATATTTTCTAGCATTATCCCCTAAGTATTTTATAAGATTAATGGTATTTTTATCTGTGAGTATTTTAATTTCGCCTGTTCTTGCTATTGCACCAAAAAAACTTTTAGATTTAACATAATAAAAATCTCCTATTGATTTTAAAATTTTTTCGTCCATGGCTTCTATAAACTCTTTACTTGTAAGGTTTTTGACATCTTCTGGTGTTTGCATCGCATCTAAATAATCCATTTCGGCATGATGGTATAAGAATAAGCGTTTTTCTATATTGAAAAATTTTTTTTCTATATTGAAGATTTTTGGATTTATGAGCCTTTTAATTTCGCCTGTTCTTGCTATTGCACCAAAAAAGCTTTTAGCTTTAAAATAATTAAAACTCTGTATAAATTTTAAGGTTTTTTCATCCATAGACTCTATAAATTCTTTACTTGTGAGGTTTTTGACATCTTCTGGTGTGTGCATTGCGTCTAAATATGTCGCATCAGTAAATTCTTTATTAATATATTCTAAACGTTTTTCTATATTGAAGATTTTTGGGTCCATGATCCTTTTAATTTCGCCTGTTCTTGCTATTGCACCAAAAAAACTTTTAGCTTTATAATAAGCAAAACCTTGTATCAATTTTAAAGTTTTTTCGTCCATGGCTTCTATAAACTCTTTACTTGTAAGGTTTTTGACATCTTTTACTGTTTCCATTGCATCCAAATATCCTGATCGTGGAATGTAATCTGATAAACGTTTTTCTATATTAATGAGTTTTGGATCTGTGAGCTCTTT
>JAKACK010000021.1 GCA_021821445.1 Microcaldota archaeon
CGATAGCACAACTTGATATTCCCGCATTTCTTGCAGCATCTACATCATCAACCATATCTCCGATATAAAGTGTACGCTCCTTTTTACAATTCATACTTTTTATCAGAATTTCAATTCCAAGTGGATTTGGTTTTAATTTTCCAACCGATTGAGCGCTCAATATTGCGGTAAAATAGTTTTCAATTTTTAGTATTTCAACCTCCTTTAAAAGTCTGTTTAAGTTGCCATCACTGAATACTGCGATCTCTTTGTTCTTTTTATCAAGCTCTTTTAATACTTCCAAAACCCCATTGTGTAATCTCGGTTTTACAAACCTAAGTATTATATCTAATACAAATATCTCAATCCTATTTTTAAAATTATGTTCGGCATCCTTTATCCTGCCAATGCTTTTTCGATATACTTTATATAAATTACTCTCAATATCTTCGTTTTTTACGCGGAAATCTTTATTTTTTCTCTCTTTGTTCTTTTTAAAAGAAATCTTGAAGTCAAATCTAGCATCTGCTTTCCTTATAGGGGTTAAGCTCACAATAGTTCCATCCCAATCAAAGATGAAAGAATCATATCTATCAGATATCCTTTGCATCAATTCCACCGTACTATTATACTTGGCTTACCTGGATAAGATCTAAATGCCCTATCTGAATCAGAATCTTTTTCATGCTTCACTGAAACATCAAATCCAAGTTTTTTAGATATAAATTCTATAGAAGTATCAAATGTTTCAAATTCATCCTTGCTATTATAAGGAATATCATTCAAAGATTTAACTGTTTTCATAAGTGGCATCAGGTACTTTGAAATCTTAGCTTTATCAATTTCTTTAAATTTATCATCATTTATAACTTTTGACATGTTGCCTGAATTTCTTAAATCCCTATAAGCATCGTATTTCCACTGATCCGCTATTATAAATTCTACTGATTTTACATTTTTTCCTTTATTTTCATCCATCTTTGATGTAAGTTCTATTGCTTTCGCTGTATCTTCAATTGAAGAGTTTATTACTGATTCTAAAAGTTCAATTGAATCATCAATTAAGCTTTCATCACAAATAGGCCACTCCTCTTTTGAAATAAAGCTGTTGTTGCCTAACCTGTGCCATAATTCTTCAGCGGAAAATGGCATAACTGGAGAAATCATCAATATCATCTTCGTAAGGAAATCTGATATTACTATTTCATTATTACCTCCTCTTTCAAAATAATACCTAAGTTCATTCAAAGAGTCATAAAATATTGATATATAAGCATTTCTTAAATCAAACTTTTCAACTTTTTCAGTTGCATCTCTTATTTTTCTATTCAATTTTGAATAAAGCCAGAAATCAATTTTTGAAAGCTCCTCTGATTTCATAGATCCTATTCTATCTACCAAATTAAAAATATAATCCATCTTCTGATGTATGCTGTTCACACTATCAACACTGAATTCAGCGGTTTTATCCAAATCAGCACTTACTATTTCTATAAATCTTAAAGTATCTGCACCATATTTATCTATACCATCTATCAATGGAACTATGTTTCCAAGACTCTTGCTCATTTTAACTCCTTCATAATTCACAAGCCCATTCGTTACTATCTGCTTTGGCCAGAACTCTTCAGGAAATACCATGACGTGGTTGTATATGTACATAGTGAGATGATTAAATATAAGATCAGAACCTGAATGTCTTGATGTAAATCTATACCAATAAGTGAATGAATCTCTACATCTTTTTAACACTTTGTATTCTATGCCTGTTGATTTAGATACATCTTCTATATTCAATTTACCATAAACAACATAGTCAAAAAAATCAATAGTTAACTGTTCAGGTTTTATCTTATAATTATCTAAAATATTATAAAATGTATAAAGCATTGGGTATATAGTTGAATCGGAAAGCGATTCTACTATATGTTCAGGATTTAATGGGAATTTTGTTCCAAGCCCCTGTGCTCTTTCAGTAGCTCTGAGATCTATCCAATCTGATGCAGCTTGAAATGCGTTTATATCCTTTTTAGGGTATATTGATATTTCAGGAAGATAACTATTAACTGTCTTTTTCCAATCCTTATCTCCATAATTTATAAACCATTGTCCCTCTACTAAGTTGACAATAACTCTTGCACCACATCTGCAGTATACAGGTTCTTTATTGGATATGATGTATATTTTAAAAGCATCATTCTTATTTATCAAATCTTGTTTTATCAATTCTCTGGCTTCATTTACTCCTTTTCCTATATAATCTCCTACTGCCATCACTCCTTTTCTTAATTCTGTTCTATATATTTCCTTAGTCGCCATCTCAATTTGTTCTGAGTTTAAATTCAAGCTTTGATCTATATTTTTTAAGTATCTTAAGGAGGGTATTTGGTCATTATTCTCACTATCTATACATTTTATGTACTCGTTCTCTTTAATATCTGTTTTTCCAGAATCTGATAATTTTTTCAAAGCCATATAATCAAATGGTGCATGAGCTGGAACGCTCATAACAACGCCAGTTGCAAAATCCGGTTTTACAAAAAATCCATTCAATATTGGAACTACCTTTCCATTAATCGGATTTATAGCTTTTTTGCTCAAAAGTTCTGATCCTTTCATATTGGATATTACCTTAATTGAATATTCATCAGATAACAAAGGCACTGATTTACTGCTGATATAACCTTTAATTCCATCAAGTTCAACTAAGCTGTAATCTTCATTTTCATTTACAAAAAGATTTGATACACCGTAAAGTGTTTCAGGTCTATAAGTAGCGCAGATGAAATATGCATCTGAATCAGAATCTTTAAATTTTATCGCAGTTAACTCTGATAATTCAGGTTGTACATCTCCTTTTGTATCATGCTGTCCAACCGCATTTCCTTCATTTGGGCACCAACCTACAGGATGTTCACCGGTTACAAGTTCATGTTTATTATTTAAAACATTAAATTGCCATTCAACCATCTTGCTGAATATTGGGTTTATAGAATCAAATTTTCTAGTCCAGTCTATACTATAACCTGCTCTTCTCATTCCTATTTCTGTTACTCTAGCAAAATAATCTGCCATGAAATACGGATCGCTCATTTTTTTAATATCCTCATCACTTATACCATAGTTCTTCAAATCATCTTTTATTTTAGGATCGTTTGAAGCGACCTTCTTTGATATAGCTAAAATAGGCGTACCAGTCTTATGAAATCCCATAGGGTATAATACATTAAATCCTCTCATTCTTTTATATCTTGAATAAAAATCTGCAGTACCATAGGTTCTTAAATGACCTATATGCTGAGGCATATCTACATATGGAAAAGCTGCTGTTACTAATATTCCTTCTTTTTCTTCTACGTCTTTTTCATTTAACTTCGCTTTTTCCCATTCATCAAGCCATTTCTTTTCAATAGAATTATAGTCTACCATAAAATCACATAGATGTAATAAATATTTTTTGTAAAATAAACATATATATCTTATCTTACAATATAATAATGGGCATAAAAATGCCAAAAAGATATAATTTAACGAAGTTTGACATACTATTTGACAGTATACACGCATTGTCAACTAAGCTTGAAAGGGAATCCCGAAGTTCAGAAAAATCTAAAATTCTGAATGATGACGAGAAAGTGCTTAAGGCGGAGGCAATAATATTCGCATCGTTTGCATCAGGGCAATCATGGAGAACCTACAACGCATTAATTAATTCTGGCGGAAAACTTAATTCCCCTGAAGTAAAAGAGGAATATGAATCTGCTAAGAAAGATAAATGGAAATCCATAACACAATCTGACATACAGGAGGTATTCAATATAAAGATGTCGGATAATATGTTTGCACAGTGGCTATTTTTCAATGTCAATAAAGATGATAAAGACATTTACAAAAAGGCATGGGTATGTATAAAAGACACATTTAATGAAATGTGCGATTGAAAATAAAATCTAAATTTTTACAATTTTGTTTGTAAATCTGAAGTCAAATAGCTTAATTAGAAGGCAGGGATTAATTATTAATTTCTTAAAAATAAAATTTTAGCTATTTACATTTATTTTTTCAAATATTAACCTAAAAATTTGAATAAATTATTTTAAAATAATAATTTTTATCTCATAAAAACAAAAACTTTTTATATAACAAATCAATCTCAATCTATAAAAATTTAGCATACAAAATTGAATTGGTGTGACAAATGGGTGAAACAAAACCAGAAATCAAAGTTATAAAAAGAGACAAATCTGTAGTAGATTTTGACGAAAAACGCATAGATTATGCTGTTGTGAAAGCATTCAATGCGGTGAATCATGATTCTGCAGATAAAGAGAAGATCAACCAAATATTAGAAAAAATAAAAAAGAGTATATACGATTTAGGGAAAAAAGAAATCAGTGTTGAAGAAATACAAGATATAGTTGAAAAATCATTGATGGATAAAGATCCTATGGTAGCTAAAGCTTACATATTATATAGGAATAAGCATTCTCAGATAAGACTTTTCAAAGCATCAATCGGTATAGAAGATGATAGGTTAAAGATACCTATAAACTCTTTAATAGTATTATCTGCAAGGTACTTATTAAAAGATGAAAACGGAAACATAAAAGAGACACCAGAACAACTTTTCACAAGAGTTGCAAAAGCAATATCCGAGGTAGAAAAGAAATATAACAAATCAGATGAGGAAGTAGATAAATTCAGAAAGGATTTTTATAATGAAATGACATCATTCAATTTTATGCCAAATTCTCCCACTTTATTCAATGCGGGTACTCCTTTAGGACAATTATCTGCATGTTTCGTACTCCCTGTTCCAGATTCTATTGATGGAATATTTGAATCAATAAAAGATGCTGCTCTTATACATAAATCTGGAGGTGGTACAGGATTTTCATTTTCCAGGATACGTCCGGAAAACGACTTTGTGAAAAGTACTGGAGGTGTTGCATCAGGTCCAATCTCCTTTATGAAAGTTTTTGATGCCGCAACACAGGAGATAAAGCAAGGAGGAAAAAGAAGAGGGGCAAATATGGGTATATTGAGGATCGATCATCCAGATATATTAAATTTCATAGTTGCAAAAGAGAATGAGGGAGTTTTGAGAAATTTCAATATATCTGTAGCTGCAACTGATAAGTTCATGAATGCTTTGAAGACAAATTCAGATTACGAATTAATTAATCCAAGAACTGGAAAAGTTTCTGGAAAATTAAATTCAAGAGCAGTTTGGAATTTGATAGTTACAATGGCATGGAAAACAGGTGATCCAGGGCTTGTATTTTTAGATAGGGTTAATGCAAGTTATGCAAATCCAGTTCCAAGCTATGGTCCTATTGAATCAACAAACCCTTGCGGAGAACAACCATTATACCCATATGATTCTTGTAATTTAGGATCTATAAATCTTGCAAATATGGTTAAAGGAGAGGATGGGAAAAAGGAAGTAGATTGGGATAAATTGAGATTTACCGTACAAACAGGAACAAGATTTTTAGATAATGTTATAGATGCAAACATATACCCACTTCCAGAAATAGATAAAGTGAGCAAAGCAATAAGAAGGATAGGTTTAGGAGTTATGGGATGGGCAGATATGCTCATAGAATTAGGAATAAAATATGATAGCAACGAAGCATTGGTATTAGCTGAAAATGTGATGGGATTTATAACTGATACAGCAAGAAAGCAGAGTGAACTCCTAGCAAAAGAAAAAGGGGAATTTCCAGAATTCAAAAATAGTATATGGTATAAATTAGGTTATCCTCCATTAAGAAACTCAACGGTAACAACGATAGCTCCAACAGGTACTATAAGTATAATATCAGGAGGAGTATCTCAAGGTATAGAACCTATATTCTCTGTGGTATATCTTAGAAATGTACACAGCAGCTTAGGATCTGATCTTATAGAGGTTAACAATGAATTCGAGAAATATTCAATAAAAAACGGATTTTATTCCGATGAACTTATGAAGAAAATAGCAGGTAAATCATCCATACAAAAGATAGAAGAAATACCAGAAAATATAAGAAAAATATTTGTAACTGCTTATGATATAGATCCCGAATGGCATGTTAAAATGCAAGCAGCTTTCCAGAAGCATACAGATAATGCAGTATCAAAAACAATAAATTTCCCAAGTTATTCAACACCACAGGATATTGAAAGAGCATATAAGTTAGCTTATGAAGTTGGCTGCAAAGGTATAACTGTATATAGAGATAAAAGCAAATCTGTTCAAGTTCTCGGATTAGCAAATGAGCAGCAATTATCTCTTGCAGATTCAAAAATGCGTCATGAGCAAGCAGGAGCCAAAGAATTATCTATGGATGAGGTTAAAAATGTTGCAATATCTTATGATTTATCTGGAAGTAAACCCGTGCCTTGTCCAGAATGTGGTTCCCCAATGATAGCAGCAGAAGGTTGTTACACATGTCCAAGCTGTGGATATAGCAAATGCGAATAATTGTTTATGCTTTATGAGATTTTCGTTTTTTTGGTTTTTTAATATTTCTCCCATTTTTGTTTGATAAGCTCTTAGATTTTGGTTTAGACCTAGATTCTGATTTAATTGATTTTTCAATTATGTACTTTAAATTATTTGGACGTTTAATACCTGAAGATCTATAAATCATCAATAATCCAACAAACAGACATATCACTATCAATGTAAATATGCTTATAGCAAAGCTGAATGATGGATAAATTAAACCTATATCATAATAATGATTAAAATGGTATACATTTACGGTGTAAAAAGTTGAAATTACAGTTATAAAGAATATAAAAAAATAGGCCATTGAACCAAAAGACAGTTCAGAATAACGGTACTTAAATAATATAAAAGGTATCATATACAAAATCCAAAAGATATCTCCAAATCCTAATATTATAAATAGGGATTCAAGATAGGAATCAAGCAGCATAAGGGATGCAACAACTATAATAACACCTACAATAACAGAAATTGCAAAAATCTTATAAAGTTTATTTTCATCTTTTTTAATCTCTTTAATATAATCAGGATCTCTTAATATAAATAATATTTTAGAATTAATAAATGTCAATAATGAGATAATAGCCGCACCAGCAATCAGAATGAACCATATTAAGCTTGTATAATGTACACCTAAATTTAGAGAGTTTGAAAAAGACATCAGTAGCATTCCAAATATCATAGCGATAGAGAATATAATTAAGGAAATACCAATAGTTTTCCTATAAGATTGTATCAGATAGTCGTTTATTTTTTGATTAATCATGTATATCTCCAAATTTTATTGAATCTTATATTAAAATTATAATTATTTTACATATTTACTATTTATGTATTTTATGAAAATAACTACTAAAAAGATAAATCAAAATTTTGTATAAATATTAATTTAAAATTAATGATAAAGCAAAAACAAAATGTATAAATATTAATTATGCAAAAATATACTTGATACGATGAATTTTCTAAAGAAATCTTCTAAGGGAATTTCAAGAAAAAAAGGAAAGGGGCAATCTGCATTAGAGTACCTTATCACTTATGGTTGGGCAATTTTAATAATTGCCGTCGTAGTATCATTGTTATATTTCTTCGTCGCAGTTCCTTCCAGTGTAGTACCTAATAGTTGTTCATTTACAAGTGGCGTAGACTGTCAGG
>JAKACK010000022.1 GCA_021821445.1 Microcaldota archaeon
ATAAATAAAATATGATTTGAATAATAAAAATCATATAAGGTAACTAAATGATTATATTGAAAGTTGGTGGATCAGCTATATCTAATAAGATCACAGGGGAATCGCACATAAGTGAAGTAGCAGATATATTATGTGAGGAATTACCAAAAGATGAAAAGTTAATAATTGTCGTGGGTGCTGGGTATATAGGGCATAAGATAGCTAAAGAAAATTTACTTTTCAAAATAGACAACAATCAAAATAAGTGGGCACTTTTAAGATATAAAGTAAATGAAAATGCACAATACTTAATTGGAAAACTTATAGATGCAGGTTATGCACCTATTGAAATGTCAACTTCTTCTTTACTTAAATTGAATAATAATTCAATCGAATCATTTGATTATAAATTAGTTGAGAGTTATGCTAATTTAGGTTTTATACCTGTACTTCACAGTGATGCACCTATAAATATAAGTGGTGGAATATCTATTTTATCTGGTGATGTTATAGCATCAGAACTTGCACTTAAATTGAATGCCGATCTTCTTATATTCGGTACAGATGTTGATGGTATAATAAATAAGCAAAAACTGATAAGTAAAATAAGCAAGTCAGATGCTATGAAAATTGAATATTGGGACAACAAAGATTTAACCGGCGGAATGAAAAATAAAATAATAGAAGTTAAGAGATTAAAAAATACTGCAATCAGAATAATAAACATCAGAAAAAAAGGAATGCTATCAAATGCGATAAAAAGATTGGAGGTAGGTACATTTATAGAATGAGGTTTAAAAAATGAATGATTTAATCTTTAATGCTCTTATAGCAATATCTGAACTTATTTATACGTTTATAATTGTGTTCATAACAAATTTTCTTGTTAAAAAGAAGACTATCTCTGCAGATATATCTAGGAAAATAGTCCATTTATGGGCAGGAGGTTTAGTATTCTTTTGGTTCTTTTATAAAGCAGAATTTGCAAAATTGTTCTTTATCATAACTCCATTGATATGGGTTTTGATGCTCATAATAACTGCTTATACAAAAGATTCCACTGATCCAACTGTAAGAAGCATGACACGTAGTGGAGATTCAAAAGAACTTCTTCATGGACCATTAATATTTGTATTAATGATGATATTGATGACATTCCTAGCATTTAAAACATTAGCTGGTGTAGCAGCATTAAGTGCTTTGGGATTCGGGGATGGGATTGCACCAATAGTTGGAGTTTATTCAAAGAGAAAATATCTTGGAGGTAGGAAAAGTTATGGTGGAAGTTTATCCGTATTCTTATTCACATTAGTTGGAATATTGGTTTTGATTTTGCTTTTCCCAAGTATAACCAATTATAAATTTCTTCCAAGTATAGATATATTATGGATAATCATAGCTGCTATGATTGGTACAGTTGTAGAAGCATTTACACCTTCAAATTATGATAATCTAACCGTTCCGATAATGGTATGGCTATTCTTATTGGTCACCATCTGAATTTGGGTTTATGTTATTTTCTTTCATATATCTTATGATATCATCTTTTAATTCTGGATAACTGTTAATATCGCTTCCGAGTGCTTCTGCAGATTCAGCATACCATTCAGGCACTACAAATTTAGCTTTAGAAATAGCATCTACAATATCTTGCATAGATATCTGTAGGTCTTTCACATTTGTTTTTATTGATTTAGCCCAAACCTCCCTACTAGCATCATCACATATAGATTTTATATCGGAGTGGGAAGCATTTTTTGCAAGTTCTGCTAATTTATTAAAATCAATATCTGTTGCAAGTGGTTTTCCTTTAAGATACATCATAAACAATTTAGCTCTAACATCATTGTTTGGGGGAGGAGCATATATAAGATTACCAAATCTACCAGATCTTCTTAAGGCAGGATCAATAAGCCAAGGTTCATTAGTTGCACCTACAACCAGAACTTTATAACCCTTATCATAAAGATTATTCATTTCACTAAGCATTGTATTAACCGCTTGTCTCATCCAAGGTGCACTACCTGTTTCATTTCTACTGACCCCTAAAGCATCAAGTTCATCAAAAAATATTATTGAAGGGGAATTTTCTCTAGCATACTCAAATAAATTGTGTATATTCTTTTCTGTATTCCCAACTAATGCATCAACAACATCTGGTATTTTTACATCTATAAATCTAACATCAGCTTCACCGGCTGTTGCCATAACAACAAAAGTCTTTCCGCATCCGGGCGGTCCGTAAAGAAGTATACCTCCTCCTACCTTAACACCATAACTTGATAAATTATCTGAATACTTCAATGGATATATAAGGTATTTGCTCAATTCATCTTTTTGTTTTTCCATATCAACAAGGTCTGAATAACGTTCTTTTGGTTTCTCCGCAGATGCAAATGCTGTAACCCCTGTTGAATCTTGATCTCTTCTACCATTATAATAACTATCTTTTGCATTCTTAAATACTATACTGTAAAGTAAATCATATGAAATATCCTTTATAAAATCTGTCCTTAAATCGTAAAATAATGGCATCACTTTATTTATGTCATTTTCTTTATTATTTGCCAATTTTAATATATCTAATATAACTTTCTTATTCGATCTATACCCAAGTTGAAGTGCATTAGTTAAATCTGCCTTTGCTCTTGAATTTTCACTTTGTACCAAATATATAAGTGATTCAAAGAGTAATTCTGTTCCTAAAAATCTTGATTTAGAATCTTCAGATATTGAATTTTTTAATAAATCTAATGCATCCTTTGCATCATTAGAGCTAAACAGTATCATAGATGCAACCATATAAATGAGAGCTTTTTCATTTATATAGAATAAGTTTAAATTATTAGAATTAGTATTATTCTGTATTATATCAGTTGCTATTTTCATTGAATTTTCATAATCATTTTCAATTAAATAGGATAGAGACAAAAGTAATTTTGATATATCATTTGAATCTATCTTCATCATTTTAAATGCATATTCTCTAGCAGTTTTAGCATTTAATTTATTTATTGATACAGTAGTTGCTATAAACTCTGTTAACCATTTATTCATAGTGGTATCATTTGAATAAGACCTTTCATACTTTTCAGCATCTTTAAGTGCCCTATCTAAATTTAAATCTTTTAAATCATATAAAATATCCTCAAATTTTACAGAGCCAAAAAGCATATTTACCATAATAATATTAAAGATTGCATTATTTATATTTTGCTTGATAAATTCACTTAACTTTATTCATAAAATCTTAAAATTCCGAATTTTAAAAAATACCTAAATTAAAGCATTAAAATTTTCCCTATTCTAAATATTATAAAGTTTATATAAATACAAAAAATTTGCAATATAATTTATAAATATATCTAACTAATTTATATTGGTGATATAATGGAGGGACCAGCAGGAGGATATTAAATTTATAAATTAAAATAATCTATTTTTTTATCTTGTTTTAGATTGTAATTTTTAACTAATATTTTATAAGGATCTGAATAGGTATTATCAAATCTTCTAAATACGAATTCTCCAAATAAAGTATCTGTTACGATTAATATATCAAATTTTGTTTTACCATAAATTTGTCTAAGTTTTAACAAAACTTCATCTAAATTTTCATTACTTATCAAAGGTTTTATAAAAAGTTCGGATCTATCTGTGTAATAATCACCCATAAGTGAATAATCATCAATTAACCCATCCTTTTCCAAAAGTTCATAAAGCAAAGTTTCTATATTTTCATTAAATAATTTAATATTATATAATTTTGCAGAAATAATCGCAATCTGCTTTATATTATTATTTAAAAGGCTTATTGTTGGTCTATATATTATACCTCTTTTTAAAAGTTTATTATATAAGAATCTAGATGTACCAAAATCAAATTTTAATTTTCTATCAATATCTACAAAGTTTTCTGTTGGGTTTTTATTTAATTCTCTTAAAAATTCAAATTCATTAGGAGTAAATTGATTTGAATCTGGTCTAGGATGATTTTTATCTTTTATCCAAATTCTATCCTTTAATTTTTCAAAGAATTCATCTCTTAAAGGAACAGAACCAAATTCTAAATCAAATTCGGAAATAACAACTTTTGCGTTGTAATTTTTTAAAAATAAATACGCATTAGATATTATTGAATCTGGATCACCTATACCTAAAGAACGTACATACATAAACATATCATATTTTCCAACAGTCATTGCCGCCAACTGTATTTCGGGATAAGATTTTAATTCTTCTCTTAAACTTTTAATATCACCAGGAATTTTATCCAAAAACTTTACAAATATGATATAATGAAAAAATCCTATAGATTTTGTATACCACTCTAAAATAGGTTTTACATTATATTTTTTAATTACTTTTTCTACTTGATAAGTAGACGCAGTCCTTTCTAAACCAACCAACTTTCCAATTTTAGAATAAGGTAATCTCGCATTCATAGATAACGCGGTTAAAATTTGTTCATCGTACTTTGAGACTTTTACTTTTTCTTCTTTCTTCCCATATTCATAATTTTTTAATTCTTCCTCTAATTCGTTGATCTTTTTGAATTGATTGAGTTCTATATCTCTTTTATCGATAAAATTAGTTTTTATTGGTATAAAAAACCCATCATCTGTTATATATCCGATATATTTATACTTTAAATTTTTATTATTGCTTTTGCCTCTATTTAATCTTATAAACTCATAAACTCTATTCTTTTTTGTACGTTTGTCATATTTCAAAATGATATTATTGCTGTAATTATCTTTAAGTTTGTTAAAGCCAAATTTAATTTTCGAATTTATGTTTGACATTAATCATTATAAATCATAATTTATATTTAAAGGTTTTGTCACACATAAATTTTTAAAATATTTTTTAATTAAAGCAAATATTTAAAAATATTAAAAATAAAGTATTATTTAATAGGTGTTTAAATAAATACACAGAATATAGAAAAATTAGATAATAACGTAGATGTTCTTTTTGTTGTAAATTCTGAAAATTATCTTACAATAAAGTCACTTATAGAACTTTCAAGGTACTCTGAAAACAACTATAAAGTTCTGGTACTTTTTGAAAATAAGGTAAAAGTACCTTTCAGAAAGATACCCAAGAATGTAGAGCTTATAACTGAAGACTCTATGGAGTATGAAATTTCCAAGTACAAGCCTAATTATGTTAATATAATAGATCAGGATACAAGTATCTCTGAATTATATGTGAGTACAGTAACAGATTACGATAAATACAATTAATCTTTATCATAAAATAAATTTTATTAGAAAATAGAATCAAAAAGAAAAAAATCATAGATATTGTGCATCTGCAATATCATAATCTAATAGTTCATCTTTTTCAAACCATATGTATATTTCTCTTTCTGCATTTTCTTTATCTTCAGAAGCATGCACTATATTTTTTACAGCTCTATGTTCACTATCTGCTTTTTCATAAGAATCCGTTCCAAATTTTCCTCTTATTGAGCTTGGATCTGCTTTTCTTGGTTCAGTTCCTCCAATTATTTTTCTAACTGCATAGATTGCATCATTTCCTTCAAGTACTAATGCAATTGTTGGCTTACCTGTTAAATAGGATAAAAGTTCATTTCTAACCTCCTGACCTATTTCTAATTCTGTTTTATCTACTTTAACTCCTTTTTCCTGATAAGATTGTTTTGTTTTCGTACCAACACTTATCATCCATTTTTCGTCAGCTGCATAATGTTTTTCAACTACCTCTTTTTTTGGTTTTAATAATTTTATCCCAACTACCTTTAATCCAGATTCTTCAAACATTGTCAATATCCTTCCTGTTAACTGTCTATAAATTCCATCCGGTTTTATCAAAACTAAAGTTCTTTCTATCATTCTTTCACCACGATTAACTTAAAAAGAAAAATCACAAATTATTTAATATCATAATGTATAATTATTTTATTAAATAAATTGTAATATACTATTTATTCACAAACATTTTTAAAAGTGTTTATCAATGTGGGCGTAAAACCCACACTCTTCAGAGGTGGGATATAAGCCCACCACAAAGTATATAAATTTGAATGATATAATAATAGGTATAAAGAACCATAGATTCGCAAGGTCAATAGAGGAAGGTTCTTGGAACAGATTTACTGACTATTTACAATACAAGGCGGAAAGTACTGGTTGCGTGGTAGTCGTTGTGAGTGTCAATACAGAGTTCAAATTTTGACAGAAAATCTGTCAAAACTACCGAAGGACATTCGGGAAGTAAAGCCTGTCGAGACGATGTAAGACCTTCCGCAAGGGAGGCAGTTGCCAATGAAGCAGGAACTATATGGGTGGCATCATGACAACCAATTATAGCCACCTTGGAAGCCCACACCATTTATGGGTGGGAGGATGTCACCATGATAAGACAACCTATTATTACAGTTATGGGTCATGTAGACCATGGAAAAACAACATTACTTGATAAAATAAGAAGTAGTGCAATTGCTTCAAGAGAAGCAGGTAAAATAACACAGCACATAGGTGCCAGTGAAGTACCATCAAATGTTATAAATGAAATTTGCAAAGATATACCGAATTTTTCATCAAGTTCAATGAAAATACCCGGACTTTTATTCATAGATACACCAGGACACGAAGCATTTACAAATTTGAGAAAAAGGGGAGGCAGTATAGCAGACATGGCTATACTAGTTGTGGATATAACACAGGGTTTTCAACCTCAAACAATAGAAGCGATAAACATATTAAAAGAATATAAAACACCGTTTATAGTTGCAGCTAATAAAATAGACTTAATACAGGGATGGAATGTAAATAAAACAAAAAGTTTCAAAGTATCATTTGATAAGCAAAATGAATCAGTAAAAAATTTAATAGATAACAAGGTTTATGAATTAGTGGGGAGGCTTGGAGAATTTGGATTTAATAGTGAATTATACAGTAGAGTGACAAATTTTCAAAATGAATTATCTATAATTCCAATAAGTGCTAAAACAGGTGAGGGTTTAGCAGAGCTTTTAATGCTGGTTTCTGGACTATCTCAAAAATTTTTAGAGTTAAAACTTAATATAGAGGTTAATGGTCCCGCAAAAGGGAGCATACTTGAAAAAAATGAGATAAAGGGTTTAGGTACTACTATAGATGTTATAATATATGATGGAACACTTCATGTGAACGATCAAATAGCATTTGCAACTGCTGATAATGATGTTAAATCAACAAAAGTAAAAGCACTTCTTAAACCTAAACCTCTTCATGAGATAAGAGAATCATCAAGTAAATTTTTCTATGTGGATTCAGTTAGTGCAGCTTCTGGAGTTAAAATTGCAGCTGTTGGTATAGAAGATGCAATGCCAGGTTCACCTTTACTTCAGATAGATAATGATATGGATTATAAAGATCTGATAAAATCTGAAATGGCAGATGTTTTCAAAACCGATACTTCAGGTATAATATTAAAGGCAGATTCAATTGGAAGTTTAGAAGCAATATCAAAACTGCTTGAATCTGAAAATTTTAGGATAAGCAAGAAGGGAATAGGGAATATAACAAAAAGAGATTTAATGGATGCATTT
>JAKACK010000023.1 GCA_021821445.1 Microcaldota archaeon
GTAAACGATCTGAAAGACCTCCCTACAGACGATCTTTTAAAAAAACTAAATTCGTCTGTTGAAAATGGGTTATCAAAAGAAGATGCATCAAAAAGAATTAGTGAATATGGCTATAATGAGTTTAAAGAAAAGAAGCAAAATTTCTATTTACTTTTTCTGAAAAAGTTTTATGGTCCGGTACAACTACTTTTGTGGTTAATAATAATAATTTCATACATATTGAACCACATGCACACATTCTATATAGTGATAGCTCTTTTGCTGTTCAATGCAATAGTCGGATTCTTTGAAGAGTATAAAGCAGATAAATCAGTTGAATCTTTAAAGCAGAGGCTTTCTCCAAATGCAAGAGTTAAACGTTCAGGTAAATGGGTTGAAATTCCAACAAGGATGCTTGTACCTGGCGATATAATAAGGATAAGGTTGGGAGATATAATACCGGCGGATTCAAAAGTAATAGAGGGAGAATCTCTTGAAACTGATGAATCAATAATAAATGGAGAATCATTGCCAAAGAATAAAGGTTTAAATGATATACTTTATGAAGGAAGTACCATAAAAAGAGGGGAAGCAACCGCAATAGTTATAGGTACGGGATATAATACATTTTATGGAAAAACTGCAGAACTTGTACAGCACGCAAGTCCAAAATCTCATCTTGAAACTGCGATAATGGGTATAGTAAAATATCTTATACTAGGAGATATTCTTATAATACTGTTAATGTTTTTATTTGGTATATTCATTCTTCACACCTCAATTACAGTATTATTACCATTCCTTTTAGTTATGTTTATAGCATCAGTACCCGTTGCACTTTCAGCCGCATTTACCGTTTCAATGGCATTGGGTACCGAGAAACTTGCTAATAAATCAATATTAGTAACAAAACTTGAATCGATAGAAGAGACATCAAACATGAATGTATTGTGTATGGATAAAACAGGTACTTTAACGCAAAACCAGATTACCGTAAAGGATTTATACCCTTACAAATGTGATGAAAAAGAATTGTTGAAATACGCTGTAGAAGCATCTAGAAAAGAGGATGATGATCCAATAGATAACGCAGTAATATCATATTCCGAATCCAAAAATATTGTTGCAGATAAACAAGAAAGCTTTATACCTTTTGACCCGTCATTGAAAAGGACTGAAGGTTTGATAGATAGCAAGAATTCAAAATACAGATCTGTAAAAGGAGCAGCTCATATCATAATAAAAATATGCAATAATTTAAGTGAATCCGATTTAGATGATTACAACAATAAGCTGAATGAGTTTGCAAATAACGGATTTAGAACTATTGCGGTTGCAACAAGTACTAATTTAGATAAATCAAATAATAATGATTGGATATTCAGAGGATTTATCGCATTATACGACCCTCCTAGAAATGATTCAGCTGACTTGATATCGGAATTACACGATTTAGGAGTAAAAACAAAGATGATAACTGGGGATAATATCGCGGTTGCAAAACAGATATCTTCACAATTGGGTATTGGTAATAATATATTGGATTTAAGTGCTGCTGATAAAGGTAATGAAAATAAAGAACAGCTGGAAAAGGATATAGAAAATGCAAATGGATTCGCTGATATATATCCAGAAGATAAATATACAATTGTAAAGTCGTTGCAGAAATACAATTATATAGTGGGTATGACTGGGGATGGAGTGAATGATGCCCCTGCATTAAAACAAGCTGATGTTGGTATAGCCGTATCAAGTGCTACGGATGTAGCAAAGGATGCGGCTGCATTGGTATTAGTAAAAGATGGTATAGAGGTTATAACAGAGGCTGTAAAAGAGAGTAGAAGGATATTCAGGAGAATGGTCACATATTCAATGGTCAAAGTAAGTAAGGTATTCCAGATAATAGGGTTTATAGCTATAATTTACATTGCTCTTCATTATATAGCCATATCACCTTTCCTTTTAGTGCTTTTGATATTCACAAACGATATTGTCAATATTGCAATATCAACAGATAATGAGGCTTACTCTTCCAGCCCAAATGCTTGGAATGTGAGGTCAATAATGTCAATTTCAGCTGTAATTGGGTTGGTATTAATTGCACAATCACTTTTACTTTTACCCATAGAATTTAACTTGTTGCATTTAACTGTAGCTGAATTTGAAACAGCTACATTTATAATGTTCGATATATCAGATAACTTCATGGTTTACAATATAAGATCAAAAGGTATGTTCTGGAAATCAAGACCCAGCAACATGCTGATACTTTCATCCATATTCGGAATAGGTATAGGGCTTGTACTAGCATTGACAGGTATGTTCATGGCACCCATCAACTTAACAATGGTTGGATTTATAATATTATTCGCATTTATATTCCTATTTGTAATTGATTTGATAAAGCTGAAGCTTTTCAAGCATTTAGGAGTATAAAATAATATAATTCCAATGCATAAAAATAAGGGAAAAGAATTTAAAAAGAGATATATAATTATAAATGAATTTAAATTATTGATATAAACATGGTGCATATATGTATTCTCAATATCTCCCTAAGAGCGTTGCTATAATACCTGACGGTAATAGAAGATGGGCTAAATTACACAAGTTCAGACTTGTAACAGGGTATGATATAGGTATAAATAAAGCGATAGATGTTAGTATCTGGCTTAGTAAATTAAAGATAAAAAGTTTATCTATATGGGCATTATCTACTGAGAATATAAAGAATAGAAACAAGGACGAATTAAAATTGCTTTATAAACTATATAAAAGTACAGCGTTAGATCAAAAAGTTTTAGATAAATTAAAGAAACATGATGCAAAAGTCATTATAATAGGAAATTTAAATCTTTTACCAAAGGGTGTTAGAGATGCGCTTAAAAAGTTAGAATATGCTACAAAAGATCATAAATCAACTATAATAAATCTTTTAATAGGTTACGGAGGACAAGAGGATATACTATTCGCCGTTAAAAAGATGTTATCAGATAAATTGAAGAATAAAATTAAAACAATAAATCAAAAGGTTTTCCAAAGCTATCTGAGATCAGCTTCACTCATGAATCCTGATCTGATAATAAGAACATCTGGAGAAATGAGACTTTCTGGATTTTTACCATGGCAATCAACTTACTCTGAATTATACTTTATCAATAAGTATTGGCCCGAATTTAATGAATCAGATCTTAAAACTGCTATAAAAGACTACGCTAAAAGACACAGAAGATACGGGAAATAATGATGTGCTTAAATGTTAAAGAAAGATAAAAAAGCAAAATCAAATGCTAAATTTAAAAGTTATGAGGGTGCACTTGGAAATGTTAAAATGTTTTCAGGAAATCTACCAAGCACCTTATCATTAGTGCTATTTTTAACAGTATTTGGTATAGCTATAGGGGTAATATCATCCGCTTTTGTAAATCATACTGTGTTTTTACACGATATATATGGAATATTTGTAAGTGGATTTTTAGTTGGAATTATAGATATAGTTATACCTACAATATTAACAGTAATCACACTTAAAATACTTAAGAGGCACATAGTTTTCAAATACATATTATTCAGCTCTATGATAGCAACATTTGTGTACAGTGTATTCATTATATTATCAACAGCAGTATTCGCAATAACTGGAATATATGCTATAAGTCTTATAATCATATTGCTCGGTGATGCAAGTATATATGGTTGGTGGTTTTTCATATCAAAAGTTCTTCTAAATGAAAAAAGGGCATCAGGTATTCCATCACTACTTCAACCAACTTTAAACATCCTGTTTTTTATACCTATTTCACCAATATTGTTCATAGTTTCCATTTCACTTAAAGTTCTTTTGATAAAACTCTATTTTGCGATATTCATATTCGTAATAACCACATATGTTATTGTATATTTTATAGATTCGCCGATAAAAAAATCTTTAGGTTACAGTGGTTTGGATTTTTTTACTCAGATAATTCAAAACTGGCTTTTTAATACAAACATAACAATAACACCTTCTCCACAGACATCTAAATCCTATGATATAAATTCAGATTCAATCTTATTTACAGATTTAAAAGGATCAAAAAAAGAGGTATTTTTTATACCTGATATACATTATGGACCTATGGGAACAGTGGGGAGTAGCAATTTTCCATACATGTTAGAAAAATACTCAAACATGAGGTATAAGTCAAATACAACAATAATGCATCCAACAGTTAGTGATGATCACAATGTACTTTCAAGTGACGAATATTATAAAGTAAAAAATTCATTTGACCAGGGGGTACAAAATGCGTTAAAAAGTAGAGGATGCAAAAAGATGGAATTCTATTATGCAAAATATAAAAATTCACAAGTAAACCTAATAAAATTTGATTCTTTTGGCATAGCTACATTTACAAGAGCACCAAGAGTAACAGAGGATGTAACTCCAGCTGCATGCACATTATTCAAACAACAACTTGAAAAATATGTAAAAAACCCAATTACTATTGATGCACATAATTCAAGATATGAAACCGCCCCAAAAGAAGAATTAGCAGCAGTGAAATATAATTCAAGGATAGCTAAGGATTACTTAAATGCGATAAAAAATTTAAAATTAATACATAAAGGAAAACTAAGATTTGGATCCTATTCATTTAATCCACAAAAGATAATAAAATGTGGTGTTGATATTGCTCCTGGAAATATAAATATATCAATATTTGATTTTGGAAAGTTCAAATACTGCATGATATATTTCAATGCTAATAACATAAAACCAAGTTTTAGAGATTTGATAATTGACCACATAAAGAAAAAGTACAATATGTCTGCAGAAATTTATTCAACTGATACCCATTTTGTAAATTCATTGAATTTAACAGCCAGCAACGTACTAGGTTCAAAAACTAGGTATTCAAAATCCTTCCAAAATATGATAGATGAGGGAATAGATAAAGCATTAAAGGATATATCAGAATGCGAAGTTCATCACTCAAGCGTAGAAATAAAAAATATCAAAATATGGGGTGCCAATGGAAGGGAAAGAATAGTAACCACATTGAATTCAATGGTATCAACTGCAAAGATTGCAGTGCCTATAATAATAATATTTGGATTTTTTGTAGCTGCTTGGATAATATACATAATATAGGTGAATAAAAATGCATTCATCTTTACTTATATTAATTTACGCATTGATGATACTAATAATTGCATCATTCTCGTATTCAATTAATTACAAAAAAATAATGAAAAATAGAAAGGTCTCATTAAAAATTTATAACAAAACAAAGTCATTTCCACTTATATTCTCATTATTGATATTACTTATGATTATATTCAGCTTAATAACTGATCAATCTTTTTATGGTTTTATACTTTTAACAGCAACATCAATAATATCATTTATAACAATTGATTTATACGGCATAGATAAAAAGAAGTTTTTAGGTCTGATAATATTACTAACAATACTTATGTTATACCTATTTGTAACCAATTTTGATTTTGTAGAAGAGATTCAATCAATAGCGATAGGAAGTCTTTATAGTTTGGGAATAATATATCTTAATTTTAATAAAAAATCAAACCCTTCTACAAAAATAGAAACAAATAGGGATTTATTTGAATTGCTTCTCGGTTTAATAGTGATATTGGTTATAATATTTGAGCCTTACAGATATATTTTCATAATATCATTGCTAGTGCTTGCAGGTTACACCTTTAATGGAATAATATATGACTACAAAAAAGGTATTGGAGAAATTTTTCATAAACTTGAAAGGAGGTCAAATCTATATGGATTTGGTTCCTTAACTTTAGCATTCGGTACTCTATTTATGATATCATTTATTCGTATACCTCAATACGCTGCATTTTTTGTACTACTATTATTCTTTTCAGATTCAGCAGCGACAATATTTGGAATAAAATTTGGAAAAACCAAGATTCCATACAATCATAAAAAATCAATTGCTGGAACTATAGCATTTTTCCTTGTGGGGTGTATTGGATATATTTTCATAGGTTACATTGCAATACCAGTATCATTGGCTCTTGCTATTTTTGAAAGCTTACCAATAAGAGTTGATGACAATATAACAATATCTATAGTTTCAGTTATATTATATCTGATACTAATAAGCATATAAATTAACTAACCGAATTATCTAAAGTTAATATCTAAATTAAGCTGTTTATTCACTTTTGATATTATTTTTGATACCTCATTATAATCATAATCATTTCCCAATTTATCTACAGGAGTTTCCATAACAAAACACCCTTTTTGGAAAAATGGATTACTAAAGAAATTGATAAAGCCTTCTTCTCCTATTTTGCCTTTACCTAAATGTTCATGCCTATCCATACCACTTCCAAGTTCATATTTAGCATCATTTAAATGAACAAGCTTTAATTTATCTTTTCCTAAATCCTTTATATCATCAACAAGAAAATCAAGTTTTTTTGGATCTCTAAGGTCATATCCAGCTGCAAATGCATGACATGTATCCAAACATAATCCAATATTATCTGAATTGAGCTTATCAAATATCTCATTTATCTCATTCATATTGCTACCAACACTATTGTTATAGCCTGCTCCATTCTCAAACAATATCATTACTTTGTGATCTATTATATTATCGTTTATAGCATCTGTAATCCTAGTTATTCCCTTATCTACTCCTGTTCCAAGATGGGATCCTATATGCACCACGATGTATTTTATACCCATCAAATCACACCTCTTCAAGTTGTCATTAAGTAGATTTAAGCTTTTCATACGTTGTTCCTCTGAAGGTGATGCTAGGTTAAAAAGGTATGGCAAATGTGAAAAAGGTATTGTGTCATATTTATTACAATATTCTTTAAACAGCCCTACTTTATCAATATCTAGAGGTTTGGAGTTCCAGGATCTCGGGTTACTGGTAAACATTTGAAAATCTCCATATCCATGTTCGCCCGCATCAAGTGCAGCATTTGCTATGGAACCTGCCACGGACATATGGAATCCCAGTCTTATACAATTATTTTTCATATACTCATCAAAGGTAGATAACATTTTTAAACTATTGTAAAATTTACAGTAACCAAAGCTATTATGCTATTTTTAGGTTGATTTAAAAGGTTTTCTTTCAATATATATCTAGTTTTAAATTTTTAGTATTTTTGCAAATTTTATTTGGGGGTGATAAATTGAATTATAAGAAACGTGGATTTAGTCTTTATGATGTTGAAGACTATTTAAGAGTAGCAGGTGCTGAAAAAATAAACGAGGGTGCGGTTTCTACATTAGAAGAGGAGATGGAGAGTTTGACTGATAAATTGTTGAACAAATCCACTATATTTGCAAATTACGCAGGACGTAGTAAGCTTATAAAATGTTCTGATATAAAGTTTGCCGTAGAAAGTATAAATTCCGATAAAACTGTATATATAAGAAAAAAGTTAAAGCATAAAAAGCTTAAATTACATAGGAAGAAATACCATGTAATAAAAAATTC
>JAKACK010000024.1 GCA_021821445.1 Microcaldota archaeon
ATGATAATGAAAAAAGATGTAGTAGAAGCTTTAACAAAATGCAGAGATCCAGAACTCAATGCAAATATTGTTGATATTGGGTTAATTTATGGAATAAAAATAAATGGTAAAGATATTGATATAACATTAACTATGACTTCTCCTATGTGTCCAGTTACTTCCATAATACTTGCAGATGTACAAATGAGGACTGAAAGTATACCTGATGTTGGTAATGTTAATGTAGAACTTGTATGGGATCCTATGTGGACACCTGAAATGATGTCTGAAGAACTCAAATACAGGGATTAATTTTAATATAAACCTTTTTTATAAATAACTGCTTTTACTCAAAATACTAAAAATTTATTAGTATTATTTATTTTATAGATATAAAAATGTTTTGGTTGTAGGTTTATAAATAACCATAATGTCGTATTGCTTTTAACATTTAAATAGATTAAAAATAAAATCATTATGTGATAAAATGAAAACCTTTGAATGCAAAAATATAGGAATGAACTGTGGTTTTAAGACAACAGCAAATACAGAAGACGAAATGTTAGCAAAGATTGCAGAACATGCAAAAACTGTTCATCATATGGATAAGATAGACGATGAAACAATGGCAAAAGTCAGAGAAGCAATTAAGGACGAATAATTAATTTGTATATTATGTATTTTATATTTTAATTTTATTATTAATCAGGTCTAGTTTTTATTTAAAAATAGTTATAGTATTATGTTATCAGTAAAAGATAAAAAAATAAGAAGAATCAGCTTAAGCTGATTTCAATTTGTACTGTATCTGGAACAGTTATACGTAGAATCTGATGTAAAGCCTGATCGTTTGCGAAAACTTCAATCATTCTTTTATGAATACGAAGTTCCCATCTTTCAAATGTGTGGCTTCCATCTGCACCTGGTGTCTTTCTTGTTGTCTGTACTATGTGCTTTGTTGGAAATGGCATTGGTCCTTTTACTTTTATATTCAATTGTTCTGCGATTGATTTTATCTGACTCATTATAGAGTCAGCATCCTTTTCAGAGATGCTGGATAACTTGATTATTGCTTTTCCTGTCATTTATATCATCCATTACTTCTTTGGTGCTGCTGGTACTATATCCAATATCATTCCTGCTCCTACTGTTTCTCCCATATCTCTTATAGCGAATCTTCCTAATTGTGGGAAGTCACTGAACTTTTCTGCAGACAATGGCTTTGTTGGTTTTATTTTTACAACTGCTATATCTCCTTGTTTTATTGTTGCTGGGTTCTTTTCCAATACTTCTCCAGTCTTTGGATCCTTCTTCTCAAGAATTTCTTCAAATATACATGCTATTTGAGCTGTGTGAATGTGGAATACTGGTGTATAACCCTTTGTTATTACATTTGGATGATGAAGTATTATGACCTGTGCTGTAAATTCTCCTACAACTGCAGGTGGATTGCTTGATGGTCCTACTACATCTCCTCTGTGTATATCTTTTCTATCTACACCTTTTATGTTAAATCCTACATTATCTCCAGGTTCTGCTTTTGGAAGATCTACATAGTGCTCCTGAATACTCTTTACATCAGTTTTTACTCCAGAAGGCATTATTACAATTGAATCTCCTGGTTTCATTACACCTGTTTCTACTCTTCCTACAGGTACTGTTCCGAATCCTGGAATGTTATATACATCTTGTATTGGAAGTCTTAATGGTTTATCTACTGGCTTTACAGGTACTTCAAGGTTATCTAATGATCCCAATAATGTTGGTCCATTGTACCATGGCATTTTATCTGATTTCTGTGCTACATTATCTCCACTCAATGCTGAGTAAGGAACAACTTGTATTTTATCAATATTTCTATATCCTAATGATTTAAGCATATCAGTAACTGCCTTCTTTGTTTCTTCGAACTTAGCTTGTTCAAAGTTAGCTGCATCCATCTTGTTTATTCCAACTATCATCTGTCCAATTCCTAAGACATTTGCTAATATTGCATGCTCTCTTGTTTGTGGTTGTATTCCGTTAACTGCGCTTACTACTAAAACGGCAGCATCTGCTTGGCTTGCTCCTGTAATCATATTCTTTACAAAGTCTTTGTGCCCAGGTGCATCAATAATTGTGAAATAATACTTATCAGTATTGAAGTCCTTATGCATAATATCGATTGTAATTCCTCTCTCTCTTTCTTCCTTAAGCTGATCCATAACGAACGCGAATTCGAATGTTGGCTTGTTTAACTGTTGAGTCATTTCTTTGTAACGAGCAATATCTCTATCGCTTATAACGTGAGTTTCGTACAACAATCTTCCAACTGTAGTTGACTTTCCGTGGTCAACGTGTCCTATAAAGATCAGATTCAAATGTGGTTTATCTGACATATTTTTCACCTATTTATTACAATTGTATTTGTATTATTTTTCTATTTACAATTTACCTTATAACCTTCACCGAATAAAGTTAATTGATAAATATAGCTAAAATTACAAATACTAACTTTATATTATTTAACAAACTATAAATATCTTTCGCTATTTTATCCTATCGTAGATATATAAGAAAATTTATTTAAAATGTCTCGATTCCTTACTACAATTAATGCTTAATTTTTTTAATGTGGATTTTTATTTTTGATAATTCGGAATCTTTTAAGTCCATAATTTTATCTTCTTGATTATAATTTAATAATTCAGGTTTCATCACAAGTGAAACCTTCGATAAATCTACTTTGACATTATCCCCAACTATAATAGATATTAGCCTCAACTTATTTTTATTAAGAAATTTATTTATCTCATTTGCTTTATCATCCTTTATACCATCATCACCATCGCTGATTATTATTACCGTTTTTAGTTTATTTCTTTTATTTATGGAATTTATACTATTATCTATAGCGTTTGGAATATCTGTACCCCCTTTTGGTTCTATTCTACATATTTTGCTAAATATATATTTAAAATTGGAAATTTCGAAATTTTCACCTTTTGCATTTTTATTTAAAGTGAATATATTACTCATTTTAGAATCAAAAAAGGCTATGTAAAATTTAACATCGTTTTTTCTTGAGAAATCTAAAAGGGATAATGCAATGGCCTTTGACATTATAGATTTATTTCCTTCATTCATACTTGAAGAATTATCTATAATTACAAATATAGGTTCAATGCTGCTACTCAATATTTTTTTATGCTTTAGATTATTTTTAGCATATTTATTTATGAATAATAATTTATTGGCTAATTCGGTATTCACTAAATTACGGCCTAATTTTTTCTTAATGTACCCGTCTACATCCTCTTTTATTTTTCCTTCTGTAAATTCATCAGAATTTCTATCACTATAATAAGTACCCGCAAATTTTATCTCATCTAAATTTATATTTTTATATAAAATTTCTACAGTGTGTTCATAAGAATTTACCTCCTCATATTCGGTTTTTGTGTTGTTTGGTGAAAAGTTCTTATTTTCTTTGCTTTGCCCAACTCCTTTAGGTCCTTTATTTTTTTGTTGCCTTAATTCCTTTTTTAATTTTTCTAATGAATCGGAAAAAGCTTTTTCAGTTGAGTCTGAATTTTCATCACTTTTAGAATTTCCAGAATTATCACCGCTATTTTGGTTGCTGCCCTGACCAGTATTATCTTGAGTTACATTCTGATTCTTGCTTTGGTTATTACTTTTGGATTCACTGTTGTTTGTTTGATTTCCCCCTGATTTGTTTTTTTGTGATTGCTTACCTTCACTCTTATTATTTTGATTGCTTTCTTTGCTATTATTTTTATTTTGTTGATTTATTAATGATTTTATAAATGATTTCATAAATTCTCTTGTTACAATTTCACTTCCGGTTTTATTTAAAGTTGTTTCATCTCTTATATTTTTTATAGCTTCATTATTTAGGAAATTTTCAACCAACTTAACGATATTTTGTTCATCTTTATTAAAACTTTCTTTTTCGGCAGGTGCGATTTCATTTAAAGAATTAAATATTTCAGAGGTTAAATTTTTTAAAAATTCTTTTATATTTGGATTTTTAGATATTAAATCTCTTGCATCTTTTGAATTTTCTAATATTTTTTCAAGTATTTTATCCGTATTAAATTTTTCGTAATCTACATTTCTAAATATCCTTGTTTTTGTCAATCAATCACTATGTAAATAATTTTTATATTCCTCTTTTTGATCTACCTTATTTTTTAATTCGTTTGTATTGATTTTTATGTTGTTGAATACATCAAGCCATGATTTTGGTTCTCCGCTTTTCTTAAAATTTGAATCTGTTTGCTTTACGGCCTCCTCTATATTTTTAATTGATACATCGATTTTTTTATTTATTTCAATTAAATTTTTGATACCCTCTATGATACTTTTTTTATCGTTGAAATTTATTCTTTCATATAATTCTATAAAATCAGTTAGATTTATCTTTAAATCATCAAAATTTATTTCGTCCAATCTTTTGCTATTGGATACATAATATTGACACTCTTTAATCAAATGTTGACATTTTTGATAGTCCTTGTCATTTTCATATTGTTTTATGTCACTTTCAATTTCATTGACAAATTTAATCCTTATCTCATTTGTATCCTTAGATATCCTATTTATTTTATTTAAATTATTGATAATATCCGCTATAACTATTGGATAATTTTTTGATTCTTCTTTATTATTTAAAAGTGATTTTATTTTATCAACTGTTTCTATTATAAATTTATTCGATTCCAGAACGTTACCTAATTTTTTATATGACTCATCATCAGCATCTATGGATGTAATTTTAGATAAATCTTCATCAAATACCTTTTTAAATTCATCAAATTTTTTAACGTTCTCTTTTAATTCATCATTTATACCATCAAATCTATCCCTTAATTTAGATATCGCGTTTTGTGATGTAAACAACTTATTATCACTACCATTGAATGGTGAATTTATCATCAGAGATTTTACAAATACATTTAAAATAGGTTTATCAACATCTAATCCCAATATTTTAAATACATCTAATAAATCATAGTATTCTTTTAATAATTGGTACTCTGTATCCTTTATATGTTCAAAATCAGGTTTAATCTTTATCAATTCTTTTATATTTGAATTTGATATAAGATTCCACTCAATTTTTAATTTTGGATCTTCACTAACTAATTTGGTATTGTAATTTAATTCTTTTAACGTTAATTTCAAATCATTATCTTTGAATTTTGATATATCATTATGATTATAATTTTGTTTTCTCCTTTTTTCCATTTAATCACATCAAACTTTTTAGAATTCTTTTTTTTGTATCTTTATCTATTATGGGTGTATTCCTAATTTTATTTTTTAAATTTAGGTCAACATCCTCTGAATTAGGCTTGTTAATGACTTTTGGAACAATAATTTCACCAATATTATTATCTTGCTCAATTTTTTGTTCTACCTTATTATCGGATAATGTTTCATAATGCTTTACCATTTCATCATAGGCTTTTATTATGTATTCACAGGATTCAACTATTTTTTTGCAGTCTTCATCATCGCCATCATCGTACAGCCATTTATAATAATCTATCTTTCTAAGTAATTGAGATTTATTTATAATCTTGTTTTCTACCTGCTTTAAGATAGATTTATCTTTTTCTAATTCAAATTTATGAAGTTCCTCTTCATATGAGCTTATACCCTCCTTTATCCTATTTAATTCATTATTTACTTCTTCTTTTGATAAGGTGACAAGCCCTATTAATTTATGAACAGTACCCAATTCCTCTTTATTATGTGGTATAACATATTCTAATATATTTATATCTGAATCAGTTAAGTTAGTTCTTCCCTCTAAAATAGCGTTGATACACATCAAGTTGATTAGCTTTGTTTTCTTACGGTCGCTTACCAATATATGTTTTTCCTCACATCTTTCTACTAACTCTTCCATTTTTTTATAAGTATTAATCTCTTCGTCCTGCCCTTTAATAGTCTCAAATTTTTCTTTTTTCTCATTGACTATCTGATTCAAAAATTTATTTATGTTTATTAAATCAAGATTAGTTATCACATGCATTTTGGATACTTTTTTACCTTTCCTTGTTACAAATAATTTATTGGTGTTTTCTTTTGAAACTGTAGATACAAAAACTTTGAATGTGAATCTATCATTAAAAGCTTCTGCTTCCTCACTTTCATCAATTTCGTTTGAGGTTCCTATTATGCTCCATACGTGACTATCTACTCTTTTACCATCCATGGAAAAATATCTCTCGTTCATAATGGATAAAAGAGAATTTCTTATACTCCCGGATGATTTGTATATTTCATCCAATATTACTATATTTGATGATATTATTGAATGGTTTTTAAAAGTTTCTTGCCTCCCCTTTAATAATTCTTCTAAATCAGGACTACCAACTAATTCTGAAATATCCGTATTTTTATTTAGTTGGTAAAAAAAGTAGTTATTCGATGCCAAAGTTATAAGTTCTTTTATTAATTCAGATCTTTTATCTTGATCACTCGTCCATAGTTTGTATACCTTAAATATATCTTTCACGATATCTCTGTAATCCTCCGTATTGCCGTAATAAGAGTTAACTTTATTTGTTATATCAGATATCATTTTTGGTTTTGTTATCTTCTTATTGGTGTTTAAATTAAGGACTTCGTTTAAGTAATTTGAGAGATTTTCCTCTTCTTCCTTCGGTATTCCTATTAAAGATGATGCTTTTTCTGCTATACTGGATTTTGCTGTTCCTGGGTCCCCTATCATAACTAACGGTTCATGTGTTATTATTGATGCTGCTATTAACTTAGCTTCGTTATTTCTTTCTATAAAGTCAGACTGCAACATTTCAACATACTTATTCAATTTTAAAATTAGATTTTCCTCTGAATCCATATCCATCAATATTTTCCTTATATTGCATCCTTATTAAAGTTTTTGTGCAATATTTTTCAGAAAGCTAATTTTATTTGTTGAGTATGCATTACTTTTTAATCTTACTCATTATTTTTTCTATCTCTACTAAAGTTGATTTGTCATCATCTGTCAGCATATAAGAAAA
>JAKACK010000010.1 GCA_021821445.1 Microcaldota archaeon
AAGGAAGGTGTTAAAGGATTTGATTGAGTTTAATGAAAAACTTAAAATAAATTAAGAACAAATAATTTTGCTAATTGCTAATTTTAGGTAATTATATATTAATTCATTGTTTGTGGTGTATCTTGTACACATCTTTAAAATTTGAAAAACATGCTTTTACAGTAACAAAATCATCTTTTCCTAAATATTGATTTACCTGAAAATGAAGATGTGGATTTTCTGTAAATCCCGTTTCACCGCTAAATCCTACAAGCTCTCCCATCTTAACCTTTTGTCCGACCTTTACTTTTATGCCCCTATATCTGAAATGCTCATAACATGTTGATTCATTATCCTTATGCATTATTTCAAGGAAATTTCCCTTATCCCAATAATCTATAGTATTACCCTTTGATCTTGAATTATTCATAACTTCTATTACAGTTCCAGAAGCCGCAGCATATACTGGAGTATTTTTTGGAACATAAAAATCTATTGAATTTATTAAATTTCCCGCATGAGCTGGAGATATGTCAAATCCAAATTCTGTTATCTTATCTTTAGGAATTGGTAAGAGATATATCATTTTAGAATACTTATCACTAGTTTTAGGAGTTACAAGACCCGCACTTATAACTTTACTTTTTTGACTCATGAAAAACTTAGATACATTTTTTGAAGAATACATAATTCAATTTCTCTAATTAAATATAAAAAGGTTATATAGGGATATTTTATTTTAAATTATTTCTACCCTCTTAATAAAATTTTATATACTGTTAAAAATATAGATACTTTTTCTAGATTAAATGATTTTTTTAGAATAAAAACAAATATATTTATACTTTAGTATACAATCACTTCTACATTTTTTTATAAAAAAAATATGATGTGAGTTTAGATGATTAGCACTATAGACGATATTGTAGCAGCATATAATGTAGCATGGGCATCTGTAAATAGTTATAATTTATATCCGATGCTTCGCAGCAAAAAGGATTCAGATGATCCAACCCAAAAGCAACTCAATGATTTCAGAAAAGAGTACTGGGGAAAATTAGACAAAATGACTATACTTGTACCTGCATATAAAGAACAAAATGTACTAAATTCATGTATAAAATCTATAAATAAATCAGGTTTTCCAAAGAATAAGCTAGAAGTGATTATTCTATTGGAAAAGGAGGATCAAGGTACTATAGATGTAGCTAATAAAATAGCTTCTAAATGTGACATCCTCCCACCCATAAATGGTGTGGGCTTCCAGGGTGGCTATAATTGGTTGTCATGATGCCACCCGTGTAGTTCCTGCTTCATTGGCAACTGCCTCCCTTGCGGAAGGTCTTACATCGTCTCCACCGGCTTGACTTCCCGAATGCCCTTCGGTAGTTTTGACAGATTTTCCGTCAAAATTTGAACTCTTTGAGTTCAAAGATCTATTTAATATATTAACACTTGCATTTATATCTCTGTCCTTTTTCATATTGCACTTCTCGCAGATGAATGTTCTCTGCGATATTGACACCTTTTGCACATTTCCACAATTACTGCAAGTCATCGTGGTATATTTTGGATTCACTGCAACTACTGCGCAACCAGCACTTTCAGCCTTGTATTGCAGAAGTTGTGTGAAGTTTCCCCAAGAACATTCCTCTATTGACCTTGCGAATTTATGGTTCTTTACCATATTTGGTATTTCAAGTTCCTCATATGCGATTAATGAGTATGAATTTACCAACTGGTGCGAAATCTTGTGAATTCTATCCTGTCTTATCCTTGCTATATATTCTGAATATCTTGAAAATCTTACTACTGCCTTCTTTCTGTTTTGAGATCCTTTATCCTTTCTTGAAATATTCTGTTGAAGTACTTTTGCATGATTTCTTTGATGTTTGGTTATCTTGGCATTCTGTATTATTGTATTATCTGAAAGTGCAACATATTGATTTATGCCCAAATCTATCCCTACTTTTGGTTTGCTGTTCGATATGAATGGTTTATTATCCTTTTCAACTGAAATTGTGATATGCCATTCCTGTGACCTTGTTTTTTTAATGGTAAGTGTCTTGACTTTTCCTTCTATTTCTCTGTGATTTACAAAATTTATCCTTCCTATTTTTGAAAGATTTACCTTTTTCTTTTCAATTTTGAAACCATTTACTTGAGGATACGTTAAAGAGGATACGAATTTTTTATATCTTGGAAATCCAACTTTTACTTTCTTTCCCTTCTTCTTTTCCTTACACCTCCTGAAAAAGTGTTTGTAAGCATCTGATACCCTTTTTGAAACGTTCTGGAGAACTTGTGAGTGCAATTCTACAAATTCGGGTTTTTCCTTCTTAATCTGCGTGAGCCATACATTCATCCTGTATTCTGTTAATGTTTTTCCAGTTTCTTTATAATATACCTTTGATTTCTCAAGGAGAAGGTTGTAGAGTTCCTTTGCGAGGAACATCTGCCTGTTTATTGTTTCCCTCTGTTCTTTTGAAGGATATGCTCTGTATTTGTACGCAGTTCTCATGAAAACCACACCTATTACACAATTCAAATTTATATGCTTTATGATGGACTTATATCCCACCTCTGAAGAGTGTGGGTTTTACGCCCACATTGATAAATAAAAAAGGAAAACCTCGTGCATTGAACTATGGTCTTAAACTTGCCACAGGTAAAGTGATAGCAGTTCTTGATGCAGAAGATATAATAGCAAAAGATTTGTTTATAAGAGCTGCATATACGATGCAGAAAAAGGATTACCAAGTAGTACAGGGTGTACTTGATTTAGTAAATGAAAATGACGGATGGAAGAATCTTATGATGAGAGCAGAATATGGTTATTGGTACAGTACATATTTAAAAGCATTAAAAAGATCAAATTATCCACTTCCTCTTGGCGGAACAACGAATTTTTTCAAAAAAGAGGTTCTTGAAAAACTTGGAGGGTGGAATTCAAATAATTTAACCGAAGACTTTGAATTGGGGATGGGGATATACGCATATAACTCCAGAATAAAAGAGAATCTTAAGAAGAACAAAGATCCTAATAAAGTGGATGCATTCAAAAAAGATATGATTAAAGTAGGTGTAATAAAATCAGTTACAGAAGAAGAATCCCCTGTAACTGTAAATGGTTGGATGAGGCAAAGGACAAGATGGCAGCAGGGAAAGATACAGACTCTACGTGATTATAGAAGAGGTGATAAAGATTTAGATCTCAAAACAAGAGCTATTATATTTTTTTCATCAATGCAGCCACATTTATCAATTATAAATCTTACAGGTTTAGGTATAAGCATATATGCTTATTTTGACAAAGCATTAAGTTTACCTGTTGAAATATTGGCAGGTTTCAACGCGCTTATGGTTGGTTTCTATGCGACTATGAATTCATTAAGCTATTTAAAAGTCACAAAGGATCAAAAAGAGACAATAAAATACAGGCATTTAAAAGCAGTAATCGCTGGTGTGACACTTCCTGCTTATTGGGCAATGCAATGGGCCGCTGATATAAAAGCATTTAAGCTTGAATATGTTAATAAATCAAATGAATGGTACAAGACAGAGCATTTCGGTAGACACCTAAATGATACTCAATTGGATGATATAATTAAAGAAGCAGCTGTGCAGCCAACAACTAATATCACAAAAAATAAATGAAGTATCTATTTTTATTTTATTTATTCAATATTTAAAAAAATGTTTGTGATTTCATTTAGATATTAATTTTCAAAAGATTTAATAATATATATGATAAATTTATCATATGATAAAAATGTCATTTGATGAAAAAGACAATAAATCAATATCACTTTTCTTTGGAGCAATCTCTAACCCTAAAAGATTCAGAATACTGGAGGCACTTAATGAAAAAGGACCTATGTGCGTATCCGAACTTCAGAATCTACTCAATATAGAACAGTCTAATTTATCGCATAATTTAAAATGTTTACTAAATTGTAGACTTGTGAGTAGAGAGCAAAATGGTAAAGAAAAAATTTATAATATAAACGAGGATATAAAAGTTTTAGTGAATTCAATAAATGAGCATATAAAAGCTTATGATACATACATAAAATCCTGTGATATAGTGAATCCAGTGAATACAAAGGGTAGATAGAGCAACACAATGAAAATTAATGACAAAATAATTAAAATATATGCATAATGAGATAGCAGGTATCTGCATATGAAGTGAGAGATTTGATTGGTTCAGCATTTAAATTTGTTTATAGCGATAAGCACTATACTATACTAACTGTATTCGTATCTATCGTGATGGCTGCACTCTATTACTACTTAATACAAGTTGGAGGATTATTTTATCCTTTAATATTCGGGTCAATACTTTTTGGTAAAATTCTAGATATAATAGGATTTAGCTTGATATCTGCATTGATGGGAATTTCTGTATCATTACAGGTATATTCATACAGGGTTACAAGAGTAGATAATTCAAAAGGAAAAACCGTAGTTGCAATTATAACTGGTGTTTTTGCACAGGGATTATGCTGTACCCCAATAATTGGGAGCTTTTTAGCTTTATTAGGGCTTTCTACATCAACTTTAATAGCAGTATCCGGAAAAATAAGTCATACATTCGCATTAATTGAACCCTTACTGATAGTCATATCGGCATTACTTTTAATTTACAGTATAATATCTGTATCTAGATCATTGTTATATTGCAAAAAAGGCAAATTCAATTTGAAAAGAGGTTAGGTAAAATGGAAAAGAAAAAGGTAAAAATTGCTTATAAAATAATTGCTATCGCAGTCATTGTCGCAATAGCTGTGCTATATGAATATTTTGCAAGTTCATCATCGAATAAAGTGCAAACTGCTTTACCATCTATAGGAGAAAAAGCTCCAAATGAAAGTTTCATTTTATTAAATGGAACTACTGAAAACATAAATAATTATAAAGGAAGAACAATACTTTTATGGCTTATGACCACTTGGTGCAGTTCTTGTGCACAAAGTACTGCAGTTATAGCGAACAATATGACATTCTTCAAAAATCATAATGTGACTGTTTTTGAAATCGAAAATTATGAGGATCTCGAACAGAGTGGATTAGCAATAGGTCCTTTTATAAATGACTATGCACATAATTCCACAGGTGCAAAAGAGATAAATGGGGGATTATCTTCTAAAGGCTTGACATTCACTTATAATCCTAAAGGGTATTTGGATATATATTATCTCATAGCTCCAAACGGTACAATTTATTATATTAATGGAAGTCCAGTTGTAACGATAAATGACTTAAAAGATGAGATAAAAAGTCTTGAAAACCAATCACCTTAAACAAATTTTTAATTTTTTATATACTAACATCTTATACCCCTAAAGAACTTTAAATATAAAAAAAATTCTAACTTATAATATAGATCTTGCTGCTGCTGATATCCCTTCATTTGTTGTTGGATGCTGGTCCGCATAATCTGCTATCTGTCTTGCATTTAATCCATTTGCAATTGCAATGCCTAATTCATTTATTAAAGATGGAGAATCAATTCCTATAATCCAAGCACCTATAGCTCTTAAAGATCCTTTTTCAAAGAATATCCTTATCTCACCTGCAAGCTCATCGTACATCTGCGCTTTCGCATCATTCTTGAACTTATAAATTCCTTCAATATAATCTATACCTCTTGCTTTTGCTGCAATAGGTGTAATTCCAATATACGATATCGGAGGAAATGTGAATATAGTTATTGGAACTGCATTTGAATCAAAATAATCAACCGCTTTGCCATTTGCCATAATATTATTAGCAGCAACTATTGATTGTCTTACTGCTGAATGGAAGTATGGAGATAATCCATTTACATCCCCTGTCGCATATATGTTTGCTATATTTGACTTCATTGATTCATCAACTTTTATATAGCCTCTTTCATCTAGTTTTATACCTGCCTTATCTATGCCTTCAGGCAGTACTGGCTTTCTTCCTGTTGCCAATAAGACCATTTCAGTAGAAATTTCCTTTTTATTTCCAGAGCTATCTGAATAATGAACTATCTTTTTTCCATCTTTTTCTTCTACACTCTCTAAAGGTGAATTCATTTGAATATCTATATTTTTATCCATACTATTAATCAAGCTTGAAACTAAATAAGGTTCAACTCTATCTAAAAGCTTTCCACTTCTCACTAAAACATGAACTTTTGATCCTAATATATTATAGATAGTGGCAACCTCTAACGCTATATATCCTCCTCCTATTATCACCATATCTGATGGTAATGATCTTATTTTTGATTTGTAAGTGAATATATCATCACTTGTGATGCAGTATTCAGATCCTGGAAAATTTACTTTATTAGGTTCTGTCCCTGTACCTACTATGATGTATTTTGCTTCAATCTCCGTGCTTCCTATGGATGCATGATTTGCATCTTTAAGCATAACCTTTTCTCCTAAAAACTTCAAGTTGGGAAAGCTCTTCAGATCATTAGAATGTTGTAAGAAACGTGTTTCCTGCACATTATCTTTATGATCTTGTATGAAGGAATAATTAACATTTACTTTATGATTTAGAATTCTTTCAGTTCTTTCTTTAAGCTGAGCCATCTCTCTTACTGTCTTCGATGGTATGCACCCCATGTAAAGGCAATTTCCACCAAGCTGACCTTTAGGATCTGCCATTACGATATTATATCCTGATTCAGCCAATCTTAGAGCAGCAGGATAACAGGCACCGCCTCCACCAATAATCAGAACATCAACTTTTTCCATTTTACCACAATATATTATTGATAAAAAATAATATAATATCTATCAATAACAAATCTCTAATTATTTTAATTTTTATTCATAAAAACAAAATTTGACATTTAAATATCAAAATATTTAAATAATTTGACATTCTAATATCAAGTATGGAATTAGAAAGACTTGCAAATCAAAATCCTTGGTGGAATGATAAATCTGCTATAGAAAGAGATGAAAAGGTAAAAAATGTCTTAGACACAGGATCATTAATAGATATGAAACTAATCAATGAAAATCAGGTACTCATAGGACCTAGGCAGCTTGGAAAAACTACATCGTTAAAGTATGATATCTATAAGAAAATATTTAATGAGGAAATTGATCCGAAATTTATACTGTATTATTCTTTTGATACATCAAGGAACTTTGAGGATATTTCTGATGTAATAAATACCTTCATAAGTACAAATAAACAAAAAACTTTTTTATACCTAGATGAAGTTAGTTTTGTAGATGGATGGCAAAGAGCCATAAAAGCATTTCTCGATTCAGATAAATCTTCAAACTCAACATTATACATAACCGGGTCTTCATCTATAAATCTCAAAAAAGAGCTAATGCCGGGAAGAAAAATAAAATTTATTGAATTCATGCCCCTTTCTTTTAAAGAATTTCTTATTAGTTTTGGAAGTGATAATCTTAAGCACATCTTAAAGAAAAATAGTGTTCTTAATTTAGATTCTGCTATAGAATTGGCAAAAGAACTAATGACATATTTTGATGAAATAAGTAAACTATTCACAGTATATTTAGCTACAGGTGGATATCCTGATGCAATATTTGACTATATGACAAATAAATATATTCGGGATTCTATATATGATATTCATTGGAATGCATTTGTATCTGATGTGAGCAAATCAGAAAAAAGTATAGAGATAGCCACCGCTGTTATATACGGATTAATAGAGAGTTATTCGTCAAAAGTAAATCTTTCCAAGATAGCACAGATGCAAGGTATAAAATCGCATATAACTGTAAGAGAATATATTGAGATGCTTGATGATCTTTTTACTGTAAAAAGCATTTTCCCGGTTGCTGATAAGAGGTATGTATTTAGGAAAGACCGAAAAGTGTATTTCAATGATCCATTTTTGTACAATCTGTTTGCAAAGAAACTCAACATTATTGATAAAAATTCTGAATCAAAAATAGTTGAAGGAATAGTATTCAATAGTCTATACCGTTTTATAAATAGGGAAAAACAGTTGTCAGAACCAAAAATAAAAGTAGGTTTTTATTCAGGAAAAAAAGAGGTTGATTTTGTTATTGATGAATTTGGATTTGAAGTGAAGTGGCAAAATAATGTTACTTATAAAGATTTTCCAAATATTAATATAAAGAAAAAGATTCTTTTAAGCAAAAGCACACTTAAATTAGATAATAAGACAGAAGAAGCAATAATTATTCCAGCACCTCTTCTCCTTGCAGCCCTATAAATAAAAGTTATTCTTAATTGAAATTTTGTTTTCAACATTTTCTTTTAGTAGAATATTTTTTATTTATGATAATCATTTTAAATATAAATTTATCAATGTGGGCATAAAACCCACATCTTCATAGGCTCCCTTACTGTCTTTTATGGTATGCATCCCATGTAAAGGCAATTTCCACCAAGCTGACCTTTGGGATCTGCCATTATAATATTATATCCTGATTCAGCCAATCCTATAAATTCAGCATATCTTTTATTATTGTCTTTATTTTATTTATTTGATATTCCTCTATCTTACCTATCTGATTCCCAATTATCCTTTTTTCACTTATGGTCCTGATTTGAAATATCAACGCAACACTATTTTCTTTTAAATTTGTAGCTTTAGTTTTATTTATCTCTACAGTATAAGGAAAATTTAAATGGTTTACATTGCTTGTGAGTGGTATTACTATAGATAAATCTAATTCACTTAGGTTTTTAAACAATATAGCAGGTCTTCTATAACTTTGTTCATGACCCTCTCCTTCTCCTAAATCAACATTGTATATTCCGTAATTTTCCATTATCTCCCTAATCAAATTTTTTTTAGATCTCTATTAGATACATTATCCCATTTTTTAATATCTTTTTGCAAAGATTTCATTATTGCTACCTTAATTTTATCTGTCAAGAATAATTTTTTTATTATATTTGAACCTTTCCAAATACTCTCTTCGTTCAAATAAGGTTTCCTAATTTTAAGTTCTAGTTCTGCTTCATTTTCATCTAAACCTTCAGCTTTTCTTAAATAAAGTAAGCTTGCAACCACCTCTAAATCTGATTGACTAAGAGTTAAAAGTAAAGGTTTTACTCTTTCAATCTTTTTATAATCCTCCTTGTTTATCCTGTAACTGCTATTGCCTTTTACAAAATCTTTCTTATTATCAAAATATTCTTTTGTCAATTCACGAGAATATGGTCCTTTAATATAAAAATTAAAATCATCATACAACGGTTTTTCAACAATTTTTTGAAGTATGTAAGCTAACTTTTGTGCTTTTATCCTATCACCAAAGTTATCACTATCTATTCGGATACCTAATAAATTTAAATATGCAATAAATCTCTTTGTTTGTTCTTTCATAAAATCCGCCCAGTTCACTTTAAATCTAAAATATTAATTAACCATAATTTAACTTCAGAATAAACCTTTATACCTTCTTTTTCTATATAATAAACAGCAACTTTTTTACCATCCATAATTGTATTTTCTGCGCGTATGTATCCTTTCTGTTTTAACCATGATAAGTTTGGCCCTAAAGACCCATCTTTTAAATTGAGTGCATCCTTTATATCCTGATAGCTTAAACCATCTCTCCCATAATAATTAAGCATAGCCAATGTACTTATTCTTGTATACAATAATAAACGTCTATACTTTTTATTTAAAGAAGATGGGAGAATATTTAGAATTTCATATTTATTTTCCATCATACATAATTAATGATATAATAAATATTAATATATTACTATTAATATTATATTTATTATATTATAGAATTTATTATACTATTCAAATAATATTTATACAGATATAAAACACTTTCAAATTTTTAAATTAATTTATTTCATCAATATTGAATCCATTTCAATTATCTGTAATTTAAAATTATACGTGAGAGGAATATAAAAATAAAACAGTACTAATAAATAATATCATATAAAAATACTATTTGGAATAAGGCAGGTGATATCATGGCTAAGGAAATAAATAGAACTGAAAATAATAAAAAGGAAACACATTTATCATTAGATAAAGATGTTTATATTGCATTGAAGGCACTTGCAGATGGTGAAGGTATAACTGTATCGCACCTCGTAAATTCCGTTTTAAAAAATAATAAAGTAATTAAACAAATTATGGAATCAATAGAGCATGATACAGAAGGAGGAGTTTATGCAGTTCCAAGCAAAAAAAATATGCTTAGGGAAAATAAAGGAAATAAATGATTTTTGATAATTTTAAAATTTTTTTATTTTATAGTGTAGTCTGCGAAAAATAAAAAACGAAATAATGTAAAATATTATTCTTAAATATTATAATAGGTTTATCTAAATATAAATCAGCAAATACTTAATACTGCTTTCTTATAGCATAGATATAAGCTAGGTGTTAATTTTGAATAATAAATCTGAAGAAAAGGAACTTTTATTCCCAAATTATGAAAAAGGCAATCTTTACAATCTATCCGCATCTATAGCAGAGGATTTAGGAGTACATAGAGATAATATGATACCGGACAAATCTATTAATTTAGATAAAGGAAAGGTATTGCTTATTCTTGTAGATGGATTTGGATATAATATAATGAAAGCTGCTGGAATTCCTACAGACAATGTAAAAAAATTCTCTACAATATTTCCATCAACAACATCAACAGCGCTCACCTCTTTAAACACGATATCAACTCCAGCTGAGCATGGAATATTAGGTTATACAACTTATACAAAAGAATATGGAGTAATTCAAACATTAACTTATACATTACCTGAGGTATCAGAACCAAATATCATAAAGAAGATAAGCGGATTAGATATGAGCACAAGGTTTAATGTAAAAAGTATAGGAAGAGAGCTAAGAGATAATGGAAAAAAGACCGAAGCTGTAGTTCCTGAATCAATATCTGGAAGCAGCTTGACAAAGATGTTGTATGGAATATCAAAGCCAGCAGAATTCAAAACATTTTGGGATTCAGTATATTTGACAAAAGGGGCATTATCTAGAGAATGCACATTTGTATCTCTATATCTACCATTTGTTGATTCACTAGCACATAAATACGGACCTTTTGCAGAACCCACATTGGAAGCAGCAAGATATATTTACAATACATTAGTCAATACATTTTCCAAATATTCAAATAAGTATGATATAATTATAACAGCGGATCATGGTTTTGTAGAAGTTTCAAAAACAGTTTTTCTAGATCAGCATAAAGATCTGCTAAATATGCTAGAATCCCCACCTTACGGAGATGCACGTGCAGTTTTTATGAAATCACATCAGGATTTAAAGAAAAATTTAAACGATAAATTTGAAAATTTTAGAATTTTTGATCAAGATGAAATAATAAATAATGGTTTATTAGGATTAAAAGGTGAAAAACCAACAGAAAACTCTTCAGAATTTATAGGGGTACCATTAGATAATGGCGTATATGTTTACAGATATAAAGGTAATTATTCAGGACATAAGGGTCATCATGGAGCATTATTGAAGGAGGAGATGGAAATACCTGTAATCAATCTCAAATGACTAATAAATAATAATCTTAATTTCCTATTCTTATTCAAATAACAAATAACTATGTAATATAAATATACCATTTCTTAAATCTATATTTTTTGAATATCTAATTAGTATAGTAATGATAGATACAAAAAGCTGTATTTTAAAAGAGTCATAAAATTAATTGAAATATAAGCAATAAATAATTATTGGAAAAATGTGATTTAATTATGGTAATAAAAAAACATATAAGGCTAACTTTTTTCATGCTTACTGATTTAAGGACGGGGAGAGGAACAGAAAATGTTCTTTTCAACTTATTAAGGTATATCCCAAAAAATATTGATGTTACTATAATTGAAACCGATCATGTTGTGCAAGAAAGAATTTCTTTGGATGAAGTAAAAAAATTAACGGCAGGGTGTAATATAATAAGAATACATAAACATCCTTACAGAAAGGGTAAAATGTTAAGGGGTGTGTTTGTTGATTCCATTCTAGGCCCACGTTATAAAGATTTAAAATGTGCCAAATCTAGCGGATTGTTACCAGAAATCAGGAAAACTGATATTGTATATCTATTTCTAAATGAATATTCGATATTTTTTAAAGGGGTGGATATACCAGTTATTGGTTCATGCCATACATTTTCAATAAATTATTTTGTTAACCCAAAAAATTTACTAGATAGAGTATATGCAAGATACCTTCATTGGCTATATTTTAAAAGCATAAATGGTTTTCATTACTTCCCACAATATAATTCTATATTCAATAAATTTAAGGATAAATGGCATTTAAAATATAATTTTTCTCTTCCGAATGGGATAGATACAAGTATTTTTTATCCCAACTATAATAAACAGAATAAAAAACTGAAATTTTTATTTGTTGCAGCGCTGGAATATAGCAAAGGACTTGATATACTTATACCACTTATGAAAAAAATGGAATCTAATAAGGATATAGAATTTCATATAGTTGGAACTGGTCCAGTAGAAGATAAGGTGAAAGAAATTGGCAATGTAAAATATCATGGGGTATTGACTAACAAAGAACTGGCTAAATTATATAGAGGGTGCGATATATTTATTTATCCAAGCCATAGTGATACTTATTCTTTAGTTACTTTACAAGCTTTATCATCTGGACTATACGTTCTTACCGGAAATTTCTTTAATGGAATTTTTGATGATTTTAATAAGTATTTAGAATATCTCCCAATGAACGTAGACGCATTCTATAACCGTATAAATGAAATTATAAAAGATAGGAAAATTATAGAGCATAATAAGAAGGAAGAATATGAGTATGTTAAAAACAATTATGATTGGGAAATAGTAGCTAAAAAATTTTATAATAACATAAGAGAAATAGTAAATCTTCACTATAAAAATAATTATTCAGGACATAAAGATAAAGCCAGCTTAGAGCATTATTGAAGGATAAGAAGTAAATAACATAATTAATTTCAAAGATTGGAAAATAAATAAAATCAAATTTACTAGGACCTAATAAATTTAGATAGGTCTAGAGAGAAAAATAATAATTTTCTATTGGTATCCTCCTCAATTTCACTACCTACAATTTCAAAGCCATTCTTTGTAAAGAAAGCTTTACTTTTATTATTGCTATCGTATACATCAGCCTTAATCTCATAACAGCCATATTTCTTAAATTTTTTGATTATTTCATTTAACATCTCTGTTCCTAAATTCTGTTTTCTATAGTTTTCACTTACATAAATACCTAAAATTTCCCCAACTCCTTTAGAATGTGAAATATCCAAATAACCTCCAATCTCATTCCCTTTTTCAAAAACAAAAATTTCATAATTAGGATATTCATTTGTTTCTATATAATCTTTTAATTTTTCAGCATTTGTATCTCTATTATCATTAAATTCTCCAGCTTTAGCTCCCTGATTAATCATATTTGCTATAATTCCATAATCATTATTTTCCGCTTTCTTTAGTTTAAACTTATTTATAGTTCTGTAATTCTTATCTTCATCTTTCTTTATTCCAAAATTATTTTCTTTTGTTTTCATCATACCAATCAACCTTATAAACCCTATATATATTATAATTGGTATTTGAAATATATAAGCATTTAGGATAAATGAACCTGTATATTCAGATTTTATTTAAAATCTACCTTTTTTTCTTATCTTTGGGAGAGTATAGTAAATATTATTTCCTGTAATTATATCTACCCCCTGAATATATTTACCATTTCTTTTAGGTTTTTTTCTTAATTCTACTTTGGTGGCATTTAAAATTTCTATATCATTTTCAAAGTCGTCTTCAATATTTTTCTTTTTAAATATGCCCATTCAATCAGTATAAATAAGGAATACTTATATTTATTATTTTATTAAAATGAAGACCCAATAGATATTATAAATTTTAGGAATAATGATAAGCGTAAAGAGATGAGGAAATAGCAGATAAAATAAGGACTAACATAAGTGCAATAAATACATATCCAAAGCTTATGCTATCGCTAGTATTATTAGAGTTGATATTGAGTATAATATTTTATATGATAGGACATGTTAAAAACAATGCATATCTAATAGGAATAAGCGTAGGATTAGTAATCGCAGGTATTACAAGTTTTATCGCATATTTGAGAGCAGGTAGTAAATAAATTTAATAATAAAAATATAAAAATAAATATATAAATTAAACAAGTTGATTATCTGCTTTATTATACACTGATCCACTAATAAATCCAAAAAACGCTCCTATTATTAAGTTTACTATATAAAAATCAAAAATAAAAGTTTTTCCAGATATACCAAATGAATTATTAAGTACAATATAAATTGAAGTTCCTAAGGCAGAAAGTATAAAACTGAATAGTACTAAACCAATTATCCCAGAAAATAGTGTTGCTAGAAAGCCTTTAATACATCCACCAGACATAACACCAATAAATATACCAGCTATCGATGGACCCATAATAGGTATCCATGCTAGAACGATCATAAACAAAGTCCCTATTATTAAAGCAATATGGAAACTTGCTCTTGACTTTTGTCATAGTTTTACTCCTTCTTCACCCTCTTTAAGCATCTTTTCTTTATATTCTTCACTCATCATAATAACACAGCTAATTATTTTAAAATAAATATAAAAACCTATATTTAAATGTTTATACATTTATCCTGCAATTGAAGGTCTTTAGCTTTTCGCTAATCATTTTTGTAACATCTTGACAATTGATTATTACTTATTTAAGAGCTACAAAATATTTACAGGTTAAAATATATTATACAATAAAATGTTTTAAAGAAAATTCAAAAAACCTTTAATAACTCTAGTTGATTTTAAAGAAACCTTTAATAAAAATATTAGTTATTAAAGAAAATTCAAAAAACCTTTAATAACTCTAGTTGATTTTAAAGAAACCTTTAATAAAAATATTAGTTATTAAAGAAAATTCAAAAAACCTTTAATAAATGGAAGATTTTTAAAGTTTTTATTCTAAAAGTTAATAGATAAAATGGATATTAGAGAATTTAAAAAGCCTTCAGGCAAGCTAATTCCAGATAATAAAAATGAATTTTATACATTCGTACCAGATAATTTGCCTGTCAAAATAGATTATGATGATGAACTTTTAAGGTTATTATCAGATGCAAACCTATGGCTTGGAAGACTTGATGGTGCAGGAATTGAAATGGACAAAATGATTAATAGCAATGTAAACTTATTTATAAAACCTCAACTTGAAAATGAAGCTGTTGAAAGCTCTAAAATAGAGGGTACTTTAAGTAGCCTTGATGATTTATTGAAAGAGCAAGAAGGCGAGAAGATATTGGATAAAGAAATAAGGAATGACAGATTAGAAGTAAGAAATTATATTAAAACACAGGAAATAGGAATAGATCTCACAAATAAGCAAACTCCAATAGACTTGCAATTAATAACTAAATTACATTCAATATTACTTAGCAATGTAAGAGGAGAAAAGGCAAAGCCTGGATATATAAGAGAGGTACAGAATTATATCTCGCATTATCAAAACGCTGTAGGTATTGAATATGCAACTTATATACCACCTCCTCCAAAGAAGGTAAAAGATTTGCTAAATAATTTATTTGATTATATGAATAATGGCAGAGATACATTATTGATAAAAATTGCACTTATGCATTACCAGTTTGAAGCAATACATCCATTTTTAGATGGCAATGGAAGGATAGGAAGATTGCTAATTATATTATACTTAATAAAAAATAAAGAGTTAAAACTTCCATTGCTATACCTGAGTGATTATTTTGAGAAAAACCGCGTAACTTATTATTCTCTTCTAAGAGATATAAGCAAAAATTCTACATATTCGGAATGGTTGAAATTCTTTTTAACAGGTGTTATAACACAATCTAAATCCGTTGTTAATAAAATAGATAAATTAGGTCAATATTATAATGAAAAAGGAAAGGATATTGAAGAGAATTATAGTAAACCTACATATGTACTTTTCCAAAATCTTTTTATATCCTATTTTATAACTATAAAAAGAGCATCTTATATTCTTAAAGTCTCTTATCCAACAGCAAAAAAAGCGGTGGACAATCTTGTTAAAGCAGGTGTAATAGAACCATTAACAGCAAATAAAACTAGGAATACTTTTTTTATTGCTAACAAAATAAGAGAAATATACAACTGATAATATATATAAATTTAAATTAAGAGTAAAAAACTAATTTAAAAGATTTATCAATTGGTTTTGTTCTCTCTTAATATCTTTTCCATCTCTTTTTTATCTGAGAAGTCATTAAGAACATTATCATATATTTTTATAATTTCATTTAATTTATCTACTACAAAATCAATATCTGACTTTGTCATGTCTTCTAATTTTGAACTTCGTATAGCAGATTTTTTCGTACTTTCATACCCATCTTTAAATACCTTATTTGCACCACGAATAATATCCATAGCATCAGAATTTTCACTAAGCTCTTTATTTATCTTATTTTCTTTATTAAAAAGATCAATTAATTTATTCTCTTGATCCGTACGTATATCCTCTGGTAAATCCTGAGTCATATTTTTCGCAACATTTGTCATACTTTTTACAACATTTTCTGCAAATAACTTATCTGTATCAGCTACTACTTTAGCTTGTCTTTCTTCTTCTCTTCCCTCTTTACTTGATCTTTTAAAAATACTCATATTAATCACTATTAATATTATTGTTTTTTATATATTTAATAGTTTTTATTAATATTTTTTATTAATATTTTTATATTATAATGCATTTACCATTATAATATCACATTTATATTTATTTAAGCAAGAACTCTAAAAATTTTTATAAATAAATTAGAGCAAATCTATACCAAAAGAAGTATAATGCCAAAGCATTATAGGACTATATTTCAATTAAAAACAAAAAATAATTTAGAAAATTATTGATCGGTTTCATTCATTCTTTAATACCTTTTCCATCTCTTTTTCATCCGAAAGTTTATTAAAAACATTATTATATAGTTTTATATGTTCATTTAATTTATTTACTACAATATTAATATTTGACTCTGCCCCGTCCTTTAATTCATTCATCTTATTATCTACCGCTTTCATTCCTGTTGGTTGCATGGCGAGTATTTCTGAATCAGGTATAGCAAATTTCTTTATATCCCTATATTCCTCTTTAAATCTCCTATCTACAGCACGAATAAAACTTCTTGCAGCAGGGTTTTTATTTTTATAATATTTTTCCATTACCTCATTTTCTTCTTTAAAAAGATCATTTAATTTATCTTCTTGATCCATACGTATATCATTTGGTAAACCATGAGTCATATTTTCCGCAACTAACTTATTGGTATCAGCTACTACTTTAGCTTGCTTTTTTTCTTCTTTACTCTCTTTAATGCTTTTAAATAATCCCACATTAATCACTATTAATATTATTGTTTTTTTATATATTTAATAGTTTCTATTAATATTTTTATATTATAGTGCATTTACCTTTATCAATATCACATTTATATTTATTTAAGCAAGAACTCTAAAAATTTTTATAAATAAATTAGAGCAAATCTATACCAGAATAAGTATATGCTAAGCATTATAAGACTATATTTAGATTAAGAGTAAAAAACTAATTTAAAAGATCTATTAATTGGTTTTGCCCCCTCTTAATAAATCATCATCCTCCTTTTTTTCATCTTCTATTTTCTTTAAACGATCATCAAAAATTTCATTATAAGTTCCTATAAGATTATTTAAATCCTTCTTTAAATTCTCAACCTTTGATTCTTTTTTCTCATTTAATTTATTAGTTTTTGTAGGTAGCGACATATCGGGTAGATTAAATAAATCCAAGATATCATTATATCTTGATTTGAATCTGCTGTATAATAAATCCGCATCATTTACAGAATTATAATTTCTATCAAATTCTTTAATTTTATCCACTTTATCAGAAATTATTTTTAATTTCTTTTCCTGATTTTCCTTTATTTCTGCAGGTAACTGAGAAATTAGAGACTCCTTCGTTATCTCATCATTATCCAATTCTTTTTCTACCGTATTAATCACTATTAATATTATTGTTTTTTATATATTTAATAGTTTTCAAAAGACCTCTATTTATTATCATCAAATTTTAATACTTTAAAGCTCCTCAGATCCATACCATACATAGAGTATACTTTTTCCCAGCCTATATTTCCAAGCACTTTTCCTTTTATGTTAAGCTTATTTATGATATCGTTTACCTTTGCTTCAGAATCTGCTTCAATTTCCATTAGTGGTGGTAATTTTGGCCATTCATCTATTGTAATTTCAGCTCCTTCAAATGAATAAATTGTCCTCTTATTTTCTTGGTAAAGGTGTTCAGGTATAATTGCAGAAAATATCTTTGCTGTTGCATCCAAATCTTTTACTTCAGTTTCTATCTCCTCCGTATTTGCAAAACCTTCACCTGATCTATCCTTATACGTGAGTGTTGTAGTTTTTCCATCCGTCCTAATTCTTATGAATCTATCCTCTCCTTTTTTCTCTTCCAAATTGAATATCCATCTTCTGAATAGTTTTTCATCTACAAATTTAGCTCCAATTCTCTTTAAGGCTTCCACTGCCTCTTTTTTATCTATTCCATCAATCTTTGTTTCTATCTCTATCATATTCTAACCTATATTTTATTTATACTTAAATATGTAAATATTTTTTTGTTTGATAAAATTTAGCTAAATTAAATAAAGTTAATATAATGAAATATCAAAGTAAATATAAAAAAAATACTTTAATGCATTATTTCTATATTTAAAAAAAGGTTTGAGAAATGGATAATAAAACCGTAAAAAAGCAAATTGAAGTGCTTGTTGTACCAAATTCAAGAAAGGCTGAGGTTATAAAAATAAATGATACTTCATATAAAGTAAAGGTAGATGCTCCTCCAGTTGAAGGAAAAGCAAATTTAAGGCTAGTATCTATATTAGCGGATTACTTTAAGGTGCATAAATCATCAATAACTATAGTAAAGGGTAGTTTGAGTAAAAGAAAATTGGTTGAGATAAATTAAGTTTATAAAATAATAGATAAAGATAATTTCATCAATTTTGCCATAATATCCATATGAAATACCGATATAACCTATAAATATGTGTAACATAGGGGGAAAGATTTCTATAATTGTTTCCCCCTATAGGGGTACAGGTTTAAGTAGTATATTCTATAAGATTTAATAATAACTTTTTGTGTATTTATAAATATATAAAAGTATAAATATTAACATATAATGTTAAAATATGCATACCGCAGAGTTAATTTCAATACTTAAAAACTCCAATTTAAATATATTTTCTATCTATGATGCAGCAAAGATAATCGGAAAACCCTTCCTTATACCTCATTGTTCTTAAGCAAAGCAAAAGGTATAACAAGAATTGAAAAAGGTAAATATTTCATCAATGATACGGACATATACGAAATTGCTTCAAATATAGTTTATCCATCTTATATAAGTATGCAAGCTGCATTGAGATATTATGATTTAATAGATCAGAATATAATAGATTATTCTTTAATAAGTGTCAAGAGGCATAAGAAATTAACAATTGGCGGAAGCAAAGTTGAGTTCGTATATACTGATAGAAGGAAATTTTTTGGATATGTAAAAAAGGGCAATTCATATATTGTATCAATTGAAAAGCTTTTCATAGACCTTCCATATTTTAGCAACGTAAAATTTTCAGATGTCAATGAAGTTTATAAATACGCTTATTCTAATAAGTCGATCAATATAAGTAAACTGGAAAAATATGCATTGGAATTTGGAAAAAGCACTATAATAAGTAAATTAGGTTTCATGATAGGGATAAATGGATTTCATTCAAAAAAGCTAATCAAGCACAGATACAGGAATAATATAATATTGCATGGCTCTGGGATAAAGGGAGTTGACAAATTATGGGGGATATCATATGATTGATGTTGATACTTTATTGTTTAGGGTATGTGATTTTGGTTCCTTTGACTTTAGCAAACCAAGTAAGCTTGTGCTCATTTGAAGAATTCATTCCTGAAATATTATAGACCTTCCTGCCCCTTACAGTAAGCGCATCTGCGATTAGAGATCTATGGCATCTGAATGGATTTCCTTCAGCACACATCAATGCTATTTTATCCTTCTTGCTCATCTGTATGAGCTTTATCACAGTACTTGCGAACTTCCTAGTTTGCATATAATCGGCAAATCCTCTAAAGCTTTCATTCTCCCAACCAATATTCACTGATTCTTTGGAAGGATTTCTGAGTCCGCCAAGATCCTTGAAATGAAAATACTTTATACTATTTCTTTTCAGAGTTTCTTCAAGAACATCTTCATTAAAATCTGGTTGATGCCTTGATTTTGGTATACTGCGTACATCTACGATCATGCTTACAGAATGAGATTTGAGCAACTCTATAAACTTTGATATGCTAAAATTGGAATAACCTATAGCATATATTGGATTTGTATTTATTGTCATATTAACAATTATTTAAATTAGATATTAATATCTGTTATATATAATGTTTAATATGTTTATTGTGTTCAACTCTGCTAATTTGAAGTTTTTTTGTCAAGCCAAACATAAATAAATGGCTAATTTAATATTATCAAAGGTTATAAATGTATAACCTAAACTAATATTAATGATGTAATGAACTATAAAGAAATGATTGACAATCTAAAAAGGTTAAATCATCCTGTATTTACCACTAAGGATATATCAAATTTAACCGGCAAAAGTGGGGAGTATACAAAAGTCTACCTATTCAATTTGATCAAAAGGGGAGTAATAGGTAAGATAGAAAGAGGAAAATATTACCTTTTAGGTACATCCCCATATGTAATCGCATCAAGGATAGTTAAAGATTCATATATAACATTGATAAGTGCAGCTCGAATATACAATATAACTACACAGATACCAAATATAATTTATGTATTTTCACCAATTTATCATAGACCTATAAAAATAATTGATAATTATAAAGTGAAATTCATAAAAGTTGATAAGCAGATAATTTATGGATACCACAAATATAATGATATATATGTAGCAGAGCCCGAAAAACTTTTTTTATGGATACCACAAATATAATGATATATATGTAGCAGAGCCCGAAAAACTTTTTATAGATGATATATACTATCACAAATCATTGTTTTATGATGAAGAACTTAATTGGGCTATTAATAAGAATATTTTGGATCCAGAAAAAATTGCCGAATATTTAACTAGATTAAAAAGTGAAAAAATTAAAAAAAGGGAATACTCCATATTGAAGAGTGAATTAAATTTATCAGGATATAAAGAAATATTTGAGATGATTGATAAAAAAAGCAAATTAAATAAGTCAAAATTTAAGCATAAACTGCATTCATAATAAAAAAATAATCTGTAGGAATGGATAATAATTATTCTATTTTTATAAAAATTTAGCTCTACGAATTGGAAGTTCGTCTAGCAAGGAATTAGTAGGAGCGAATAAAAGGTTTATAGGATTATTCTGATAATGCAATAAATAAAATATATATTAATTTTGTATCTTATATAAGGAGAATAATAAAATTTATTTGTTCAATTAATATTTTAGTAAGGTATTTTGTATGATTGAGATTTCTAGTATCTTAGGATTTGTGATTGCCTGCATAACTATGATCATTGCTGCATGGGCTTTACCTAAGAAAACAAAAAACAAGAATATACTTACCATAATATTTATAGGAATTGCAGCTATGTCTTTTGCATTAATAATAGAATCATTAACTCAACAAATACCTTATTTATATCTTTTTGTTTCTCTAAAAAGCATCAGTGCAGCGAGCAGTAAATACGTTGCCCTAGAAAAAGCAGATCCGTTGCTTATAGCAGCTTTTCTAGGGATTATGGCAGGTTTTTGGCAAGAACTAGCAAAATTTTTCTCCGTAAGATACTTCAAGCATTTTGATGCACCTTGGATAGGTTTTGGGTTTGCAGTTGTTGACATTGCATTTTTTCTATTTGGGCTTCTTCCAGGATTAAGTGCAAGCGCTCAAGAAATAGCCGCAATAAGTACGGTGAGCTTTATTGGAATCATATTGCAAAGTCCATTTTCCATGATGTTTCATACAGGTACGGCTGCATACCTTAAATCAGGAATTGAAAAGAAAAAGTCGCTTAGAAACTTTTTATTAACATTCATTGCCCATTCTTATGTGGATGGTGCACTTGTCTATGCAGATATAGCTGTTGTGCTTCTTGGTTTTTCATTTTTCTACAGCGAACTGATAGTATGGATTCCTGCAATGATAATAGCTATAGTATTCTTACTTTACTTAAGAAACTATATCAAATAGACATAGTCTAGCATTATTTTACTATTAATTATCCTTGGAGAAATCTATAATTATATTTTGAGGTAATTTTTAGATATATTCCTTATATATTTACAGTTTCATACCTTTGAAGAACTTATAATAAGTGTTTAAATGATAAATAAAAGAAAAATATAAATATAATATAATCCTATTAATATATATAGCTTTATGAAGGGAGAGAGATCATGGGAAAGACTATAGAATTATATAATAGCGTAAACTAGATTGCGGATTCTATACACTGTAAACCGACCGAGGAAGAAACCCCATGGGCTCCAAAAAATTTAAATAGACCCAAGGTAACAAATTTACTTAGAAAAGAATACCCATTATCCAATTCTAAATTATCTAAGGGTTCAGCAGATATTAATTTTACAAAGGATAATATTTATGTATTAGCTACACATCCAAGACCATATAATCAGTGGATTTATGATTCATTAAAAAGTGATATAGTAGTAGTTTCAAATCCTACAGAAAAGTCTGAGGCAAAGGATATACTATATAAAGAAAAATCTCTTGCGCAAAAAAAGGAAAGATGAACTTAATTCAATGCTTGAAGTAATAAAACCCACTTTAAATGAATTGTACTCTAATGGTCTTATAGATGGTGCAATAGGACGTGGTTCTTACTTTGATAAAAATGGTTATCTCTCTAAAGATGATGATATAGATATAGTACTATTAAAAAACAAAGAAAATGTTGATCCAACAGAATGGAGTAATTCAAACAAGAAGATTAGGTACACAATATCAAGTGCAAAAGAGGATTTTACGGCAAATTTTACAGAGTCAAGTGATACTACAATAAAGAAAGCTAAAAGTCAAAATGCACCAATGTTCAGTTTTGATCTATTACCTACAAGTTATAAAGGAATAGGTATATATTACGAAAAGTATGTTCTTAATAATTGTGTGGGTATAGAAATTGATGGTATATCTTCATTGGATTCAGAAAAGCTTGCAAAAAGTATGTTGAGAAATGCACCTATAGATAATAGAGAAGAACTGATTAAGGAAGGAAAGCTATCTATTTTACCTCCTAATGAGACTGATAAGTAACTTAATTATTATAAAGTTATATCACATAAAGTTATATCACAGATTGTTTGTATTATAATTAATATTTATTATAAAAAAATTTTAGTAAATTTTAAAATTTGATATAAATGTAACTATAATTACATAATACTTAAAAAATAGAATAAGGAATAATGAGACTGATAAAGACATAAATATTTAAAATACAATAACTTATTGTGATTGTATGGAAATGTCTAAACTTAAAGAAACGGATGAAGATGAAAAATATAAAAATGAAGCAAAACGTTTAACTTCACAATTGAATGGTATGGATGAATCAGATTCTAATGCATTAAAAAGATCTATTTATGAAGTATTTTATCGTAAAGACAGATTTACAAATGGGTATATATTAGGAAATAAAAATATGAAGGAGTTTGCTAATGCTATATTAGATGAATTTGAAAAAGATTGGAAAGAATTTGTAGAGAAATATAATGCCGAAAAAATTAAGACTGATTTAAGAAATAATGATTCAAAAGATCCATTAATCCCAATATATTTACAGGGAAGTAAAATGGTAAAAGAATATGTATCAATTTTCACTTACCTACCATATAAGGATAATAAGAAGGAAATGAGACGGGATCTAAATGAATGGAAGAATAAAAAAGATATAAAAGACATAATAACCAACATAAAAAGCACATTAGAAAAAGAAGGCAGGTTGGAGTGGCATGAACCAGCAGAACCTTAATTTATATCTGAATTATTTTTTAATATGAATTTTTTAATGTGAAGTTTCTATGCCATTTTTAGATCGTTAATAAACTGAAATTTTTTTATCTTTTATTTAAATAAAAAGTTATTTAAATTTGTAAATTAAAATATAAACTGGTATTTATGGGATGGCAAGGATGGTCCGCGATAATAATATCATTTACATTTGTAATGCTTTTAATGTTCCCAACCCAAATATATTATTACTTATTAGATCAATCAATTATATTTGCAGCAACAAAACCCATATTCTCATTTATGACTAATGCCAATAACATGTTAGGTATAACAAATTTTATGTGTGGTCAATACAATTATTCATGTATAATTAATACTCCAAAAGTACTATATGGTGAAGGTGGTAGATTCTCAAAATATCTTTTAATTTGGAAGCGGATAATAATACTTAATAAAACTTATAATCTAACAAGCTATATTACAATTAAAAATTATAGCATTAATGTTTCAAATTCAGATATATTTTTTTGCTTAAATGGATATTCAAATGGATACTGGCTTCAGGATTGCATAATGAGAGTTAAAGTAGCTAATTACAATAACTCATATTATATAGATGAGCAGGTATGGAACAATAATCAAATAGTGGATAATCACCTCAAGATTATACCAAATACAAGAAATACTGCCCAAAGTTTCAAACTTCATATACATATAATAAATGGCAGTGGGGCTATATTCAGTGTGACAAATCTTAAGGATGGCCAAACGGAAAATTTCTTTTACACCAATAGTAAATTAAATTTTATGCAAAATGGCAGTGGAGGTATGCCTACTAGTTTATGGACCGAGGTGCATTATGATAATAGAAGCAATATACCAAACGCAATAAATTATCAAACTACAAATTATCCAACTTCAAAATATACATCAATACAAGTATTATCAAGAGCAAAATCTATCATATGCGAATATTCAACAAATCCAAATTATATTGGTATAAATATAGCTTATTGCAATAGCGTAGGCTCAATAAGAGGAAGTGAATTTATAACAAAGTAAAAATTAATTATAAAGAAGTAAAATAATATTGCATTATTTCTATCATTTTTGATAGAAATAAAACAACTATTTATATGTTTATTTAATACTCAATATTCATAGATTATATATATTATTAAATTGTTGATAGTATAAAAGAATTAGAATTTTTAAGAGAAATTAAATCATTGAATACGCCTGTTTTTGGCGTTAAAGAGGTTTTAATGATTATAAAGAAAGATAATAAATATACATCTCTCCATCTTTCACGTCTAGCTAAGAGAAATCTATTTATTATTTGTTAAAATATAAAGATTAAATTCAATATAAAATTTAAAAACGAAATTATTAAATAAATATTACTTTATATAATATTGGTTTTGGTGTGCGGTTAAAAAAACTCATAAAAAAGGCAGAGGAGAACGGACAAAGAGTCGAGCATAGCGTAGGAGTGCTTATTTTTGACAAACATGGAAATGTTGTTAATTATGAAGAAGTAAAAGGGATAACGATAATTTACCCAAAAGATATGGATAAGGCGGTTAACGAACTTTTAAAATATACAGAATTCGAAGAAAGAAAAAAACCAATATATGATGGATATGGAGAATGGATCCCTTTTGGAGAGATAGATGATAATGAAAAAGTAAAAATAAGATATCTTAGATCACTGGGTACAAATTACATGAAAACAAGTGATTATATAAAGCGTAGGTTAAAAGGTTATATTCGTTCTATAAAAAAATAAATATAAAATTGATAAGCACCAAACTAATCAAATACAATTATAGATTATACATAAAAATATTATTTAAACGGGTAATTTTTATTTATATAATAAATTTGAGATACTTATTTTATTTATATTTTATTTAAATTGATTTAAAAATTATTAAGTATATGTCAATAAAATGTTAGTTATTATCAATCTTAGTAATGACATTACTAAGATTTGACAAATCTTAGTATTCATATTACAAAGATTATTAAATTTTAATAGATTTGGTCATGAAATTGAAAAACTAAAATTAGAATAATATAAATTCAGATAATTGTAAATATGATATTTCAATATAATAAATATGAAAATAGTGAGAGAACTAAAATTTATATGTTATATAGGTGTTCAAATAAAACATATTATATCTTTATCTTCAAAAGATAAAGTTAGTAGCATGAGCATAGGTCAAAAAGCATATATGCTAATCAAAATAAATAATATAGTAGATGTGCCCAAAGGAATAGTTATTACTACTTCAGTATTTGATAATTTTATTACTACAAATAAATGTAAAGATGATATAAACAAACTCTATAAGTGGAATCCAAAACTTAGCAACAGTATAAGAAAGAAAATTATAAATGGCGGTATAAATAAAGGGATACTTAAGGAAATCTATAAACAAACAAAATCATTAAAAGGGCCATTTGCAGTAAGAAGTTCATGCACATTTGAAGATAATAATAAAGTGAGTTTTGCTGGAATGTTTGATACAATATTATCAGTAAAAAAGGAAAACTTAGAAATGGCAATAAAAAAAGTTTATCTTTCCCTTTACTCTGATAGAGCAGTCAATTACTTTAATGTAAATCATATTGATATTCGTAAAGCAAAGATGGCAGTTATTGTCCAACAAATGGCAGAGGGTAGTAAATTTGGTGTTTGTTTCTCATTCATTCGTGCCAATACTAGAACTACAATAATAGAAAATGCTATAGGAGATCCAGATATAGTTACTGCAGGAAAAAGCAATGTAGATAGATATATAATAAAGGGAAATAACATAGAAAAGTATCCTGTTGTGCCGGAGTTCAATACTCTGTTTGATTTTGAAATATTAAAAATTAATAAAATTATCGGTAAATTATCAAAGGTAGTTCCACAGCTTGATATGGAATATGCAATTGGACCTGGAGCTAATCTTAAAATACTCCAATTAAGACCGATTACATCTGATATAAAGCTGCCAAAAGAAGGAATAAATCTTGCAGGAATACCAGTAAGTGGTGGGAAGTGTAAAGGTATAGCATTATTGTTTGATGATGAAAAAGCAAAGACAGTGCCAAAGGTACCGTTGTCAAAGAAAACCATATTATTTACAGATGAAATATCCATCGATAATGCACCAATTATAAGAAAAGTTGGTGGTTTAATACTCAGTTATGCTGGTATAACTGCGCATGCTGCAATCATCGCACGAGAATACAAAGTACCCTGCATATCAGGAATAAGCAATCTGAATAATTTAATAAAACCTGGAGATAGGGTAAGTATTAACGGAGATACTGGTGAGATTATTTTTTTAGATAGGAAAAATTTTAGTTTTGAGAATCAAATTAAAAAATCCCTATTTTTACCGGACCATACTAAATTTGGATTATACAGAGAAGGAAAGCATGCAATAATTACATACCCATTGGGCAATAATATTCTAGCAATATCTTACTCAATCAAAAATGCATATACATTGAAAAGACTTGTATTATATATTGAGAAAAAAACAGGTAAACAATGCGTTGACTTAGGTTCATCCTTTTATTATGATATAAATTTTATACTAGACCTCAAATTACTTAATAAAGGACCATATGTGCAAATGATCAAGGCATGGAAAAGTCTTAATTCAATTAAAGATACAAAAAGTTTTCATGAATTAACAATACGTAATGAGACTCTTGCACGATACAATTTAAACAAGTCAAACATTAAGTTCAATTCTTATCTTTTAAAAAAGGATAAAAGATACTTAATAGAAGCTTTAAAATATGCAGATTATGCATATGCATACTGGAAAGTTATAGATGCAGTGATATTGCGTAACAAACCTGCAGAGCTCATATATAAAGCCTCAAATAAAAATATAGATACAAAAAACTTCGAAAAAGAAATAATTAATATACAGGCGGACAAAGAATTAGTAGATTTAGGGGACGGGATAGTAAAAGCAATAAGTAAAATCCTAAATAAGATATCAAAAAATATTAATATTGAAAGTAATAGTTACTCATCTAAATACGCTTTTATCAATGATATAAAATCTATATTAAATAGTTAACTATATATTCTATAAATATCAAATCAAAATATAAATTTTATTTATATAAATGATTTTATGGAAAGTAAGTATATAACAAGCAAAGGGGTAAAAAATCCAGGTCTAGTCGGAGGAAAAGGTTATTCATTACTAAAATTAAAGGAAAACGGAATAAATGTACCTAATTTCTTTATACTCAATACAAATGCATTTGATCTGTTTAAAAGAACAAGTAGCAAAGCTGCAATAATCAATAATAGCAATATAATATTAGGAAATATAAAACTCCCAAAAGTTATAAGCGATAATCTAATTAGTTCATATTCAAAATATATAAAAAACGGAAAAGTTGCTGTTAGAAGTTCTGCTACTGTAGAGGATTCATCAAAACAAAGCTATGCTGGCAACTTTAAAACAAATCTTTTTATAGCTAAAAAGGATTTACTAAAATCAGTAAAAGAGGTTTATGAATCAATCAATACTTTAAAAGGAATTGGTGATAAATCCGAAACCCCTAAAATGGCAGTTGTTGTACAGAAACAGATAGATTCAGATAAATCAGGTGTGCTTTTTATCACTAAAAATTATGTAATAATAAACGCAATAATAGGTCAAGGAGAAAGGTTTGTTTCCGGAAAAGAAAAGGGAGATTCTTATAAAATAGAATTAAATCAAAAAGAATACAATCCAATTATAGCAATCAATCCACAAAAATATGCTAACATAAAAGGGCATAATGAAAGATTGCCTATTCAAGCATCATATTCTCAGAAATTGCTGAATTATGAAATTAAGAAGCTTGTCAATGAGGCCATAAAGATATATAATATATTTGGATCTCCTCAAGATATAGAGTGGTGTATAAAAGGAAATAACATTTTTATACTTCAATCAAGACCTATAACATCCGATTTGCCAAAGCTGCAATTTAGTAATAAAAAAGAGAGCATACCTGTATCAGGTGGTATAGGCAATGGAATTGCTTGGCAAGATGTAAAAAATATTCCAAAATTTCCTGTTATAATTGTGAAGGATGAGATTGAATTAGGAGATATAAAGTATCTTGTCAACAAAAATGTTGTTGGAATAATCTCAAAATATGATGGAATGCTGTCTCATATAAGCATACTTGCAAGAGAGCTAAAAATACCTTATATAACTTGGGTAAATGATATTGACAGGATACTAAATTCAAAAGAAGTATATATGAATGGCAGTACGGGAGAGATAAAGATAAAAGGAAAATCTGGAAAGTTATTGCCAGCAATTGGAAATGCATTACCAACATTCAACTGGATAAATAAGGACATAAAGAATATCTATTACTTGAAAGATGGCAGATATTTAATGCGCAAATCAGGAAAATTTGCGATATTGTATTATAAAGATGGCAATGATTTAACCGAAATTAAAAGCAAGGATTTTTCAAATTATATAATATTATCCGGATTATCAGATATCTATTCTTCTTATGGACTTTTATTCAGAAGTATAAAAGCAAAAGTAAGTGGTATAAAACAGATTAAAGAATCATTTGTAAGAGCATTAGATACAAAAAGTACAGAAAAACTAC
>JAKACK010000025.1 GCA_021821445.1 Microcaldota archaeon
TTATTCAGAGCTTTTGATACTATATCCTCATCTCCTTTACTTCTATATTGAAGAAAAGAGTAAATTTCATCTGAAATAGACTTAATTAAACTATCCATTAAAACACGACTTTATATGAATGTATTAATTAGATTATTTATTTTTTACTATGTTTAGATTGAAAGTTAGTAAACTTTATTTTAAGATTTCTCATTTTTGCCCTTCAGCTGGTTCGCTTGGTATTCCATTATCTGTTGGCTGTTTTACTTTATTCTGATCGACATCTTTTGGATCTTTAGCGAATACATTTAAGTAAACTACAACCGCTAATGAAGCGAATAGTATAAGCCCACCCACAATTCCGAATATAAGAACAAGTGGCTGATCTATTGAGGACACTAAAACATCCTTGAATGGAAGAGTATTGTTGAATAATCCAGGGTATTCCAAAAATTCAAATGATAGAATAGAAATGAATACTGTGAATGGAACTATAAATTTAACAAATGAATCTTTGAATTTATATGCAAAAAATGATATTATTATCAATATTATTGGCAGTATTAAGTAATATAATTCGGATTTTACATTTCCTAAGAAATATGATATATTTCCTATGAACATTGCACCTATAATAAATATAAAAGCTAGTATTATCGCTATTATTGAATATAAGAATTCTCTTTTTATTTTGAATATGAGAACATCTGCAAATATGGCGAATGCTGCTTCTCCCAAGAACATCATTATATTATATGGGTTGAACAACATATTAAGTAAATTTAAACTGCTTGATGCTACATTGACACCTATACCACTAACAGTAGAATTCAGTACGGATAATGCAAGAAATGCGACTATTACAGTTGATATTGCATAAACTATGATATATCTTTTTTCGTTTATCTTGTTTGACATGAACTCTGAATAACCAAAAAATGAATTTCTGAATATGAAAGCTATACCTGCGAACATTATCGGAATTATGTATAAAAATCCTAAAGGAACTAATACAGCCGGAAATGTTGCTTCTGTGTCAACTATATAAAATATTGCAAATGTACCATTAATTTCCCAAACAGGAATTAGATATTTCATTATTTTTGCTTTATCTGAATAATCAAATAATAGAAGTAATGCCAATCCAACTTCTATCACAAATGCAGATAGAAATGCTGCGAATACTATAAAATTAAATGCTATATCATAATTCATTTTTAAGTTCACCTTTTAGAGGTCTTGCATCAAATACTCTTTTCAATACATATGCGGTTGCTGGCATTATACATATGTAAACAATTATTATCGCTATAGCTATGTATAAAATTGATGGTGATGGATTAGCTGCGGCCGATATTGGCATTACATTATATACTATCCATGGAACTCTTCCCACTTCATCAACTACCCATCCGCTTTCCATTGTTATTAATACAATAACTTCTACTAATACAAAAAGCATTAGCACAATTTTATTTTCAAATAACTTTTTCTTGAAAAATACCATTAATATTACTATTAACCATATGAATGCACCTAACCCAAATCCTACTCCGACCATCATATCAAATAAATCGTGTATGAATAATGGAGGCCATGTATCTCTTGGATAAGCATTTAAGCCGGGTATAACTATAGATAAAGCTTTCTTTCCAAAACCATAAGCTAATATACTTTGTAATCCAGGAATTGATATACCGTCAACTACTGTTCCATTTACTACTGTACCATTGTAAACTGTCTTTCCAACTGGTGAATAAAACCCAAAGAGTGTCTCAGGCATATTAGGTCTCGTTACTAAATCAAGTTCTATGGCATCAAATTTTTCAGGTTGGTACTGCATAAGCATTGTAATAGAAAGTATACCGCTTATAACAGCAAATATTATTATGAACGCTATTATACCGAAAGTTATCTTCAATCCTCTTCTATAATACTCTTTTTCATCTTGATCTTTTGTTTTCAATAATTTATAAGCAAAATATGAGAAGAATACACTCACCCCCGCTAATATTGAGGTTGTGAGCATGTGGAATAATTCTATAGGTGTTGAGGGAGTATCAAAAGCTGCTAATGGATTTGTCACCACTATATCCTTAAATCCTGATGATATATAGAGGGGAATATTAAATCCAACTGGTGTATTCATCCAAGCATTTACCATTGTTATCAATATTCCGGACATTGCTGCTGCTATGGCAACTATAAGCAATGATGCGAGTCTAAGTTTGTTACTTTTAATTCTATTCCCTGTATAAAAGTATACGGATAAAAATATAGCTTCACTGAAAAATGCGAATACTTCAGCGTAAAATGGATATATAGCAACATATCCAACTAAAGTCATAAATTTAGGCCATAAGAAAGCTAATTCTAAAGCCACCATTGTACCTGAAGCAGTACCTACAGCAAAAAGCACTACTAAAACTATAGCCATTCTGTGAGCTAAAGTTTTGTAATATAAATCATTATGTTTTATTCCTAAATATTCAGCTATAAAAACTATTATTGGCAGACCTATACCCATTGTTGCAAAAATTATATGAAAGGCCAAGGAAAATCCTTGAGTAAATTCATAAAGGCCTACGTAAGTCATCTATCCACCAATTTTTCTTAATTAATATTTAATCAACAATCTTTAAATAATTATTGCATAGTGTTTATACAGATATAAATTATATAAAACCGTACCAAAGTAATAATATTCCTATGAACTCTGAGTAATATAAGAATACTGGTATTTCTACTATATACAACGTACCTGCCATGGCAACTATTATAACTCCTATTATTATACTTAGCATTTTGTAATTTCTTTTTTTCTTATAACTAATTGCCGCTATCAATATAAGCAATATTGCAGCAGGGAATGTCACTAGTGAAGATGCTAAAACTACAGATAATGGCAATACAGAATAAACTATATAATGATCTAATATATTTCCCATATTTGATGAAATTAATGAATAAATTAATATTATAGTTGATAATACCATGAATCCTGCATAATAGTTTGTTAGCTTTTTTGAATTGTACAATTGTACTGAACCCATTGCTAATAACTCAACTATTAATGATACGGATAATAAGTATAAATCACCTATAGATCTAAAATAATAATTAAATGAGAATAGCAATTCTAATAATACTCCAAAAGTAAAAAACCACATTCCAGAACTCCAGAATAGTAGGGGTTTAGACTTACTTTTAAAATACCTTTTTGACATTATTAAAGTCAAACCTAAACTTAAAATCAGTATTATGGCAACTGATATTTCAACAAAAATTTGAGATGCAAAGAAATTTGACATATCACAACCATATTTATTTAAAATGAAAATTTATTAATACTTTATTTTTATTACACGATTTAAAAGTTTTATTTTTTGAATAATTAAAGTAAATTTATAAAAGTATTTTTGTAACTTTTAAGGGTTTATTTTATATTATAGATTTAAGGTCTTGAACTATAAAATAAATGAAAGTTGTTCTTTCACCAGAAGCAGAAAAGGCATATAAACCACTTAACAAATTTGCTATAACTTTTAATTTAGAAAGAAGCATAATTAGAAAACCTAAAAAATTTATTTTGATTTTTAGGTCATTTCCGATTTTCATGTGCCAATAGCTTTGTACCATAATTGGTAAATGAAACCCTTATGGCAAAATCAGATACGATAGACATTGATTCTTGAAGTTCTTTAAGGCTATCCTTCTTTGCTATCATCAAAAGGAATCCTTCACCTCCACCACCCATTAATCTGACAGCCTGTGCACCGTTTTCTTTCGCTTTATCTATAAGATTTTCTATTTTCGGATTTGAAACCCCTTCACTCAATTGCCTCTTAACCTGCCAACCGTCATTTATAAGTTCAATAAATGAATTCATATCATTATTTTCTACTGAATTAGCCATTCTAACTGCAATATCCTTTAATGTGAGCAGTTTCTGGTTTATTAAATTATCATCTTTCTTTGATGCATTTATTTGCTCTTTTAGAAATTTTGAGCTTTCTCTTGTTTTACCTGTATATACAAGAAGTGTTCGGCTTTCTAATTCCTTTAAGAACTCAGTTTGCTTTGATAAATCATGGAGAATCTCTTTCCCATTTTGAAATTCCATCATCTTAAAATTACCTAGGGAAATTGCAAATGGATCTTGCTTTCCTAATGAAACCCCAAAATAGCCCTTTTCAATTTCATAAGACTCTCTTGCTAGATCCCAACTTGAAATTTCTTCATTCTTTATAATATGAATTAGCTTTACAATTGCGGTTGTAAGAGCACTTGAAGATCCTAATCCAGATCCTGGAGGAACATCGTTATTTATCATCAATCTTCCTTTTTTTATCCCTTTTGAGTAAAATAAATTTTGTATCTTACTAATTATGCTATCGTTACTTGTTGGAACTATTATACTTTTCACAAGATCCCTAGAGGATATCTCTAAATCATATTCATCAGGTTCATAAATAACAGTGACTTTGCGATCTATTGTAGAATTTACCACCGCACCTCCGTATTTTTTTATGAATGGTTCTACATCTGTACCTCCTCCTGCAAATGTTATTCTTAATGGACTTATTATAGTATAGCTTTGCATTTTGAACGCCTTTTTGACTTTAACTTAAATTTTTATACTTCTTTGCGTAATTCATAAATCTAAGGTGCAGAATAAGTTCTGTACCAAGTTAATGGATAACCAAAATTTATTTTATTTTTACATTATAATATTTTTATTGTAAAATTTAAAGACATTAATGTTTATTTTGCAATCTATTTTAGGATTAATAAAGGTTTTATTTAACTTTATATTTTCAGCTAATGTTGATATAAGATTATAAGTTTAGAAGCCATCTCCAAATAGGGATTACTTCAATTTCCAAATTTTCAGTATTTATTGTTTTCTTTTCGTTGAAAGTTAGAATCTTTAAATCCTTACATCCAGTTTCCTTTGATGCATTTATTAATGAATTTATTTCTCTTGCGTATGCATTAGGATTTTCTATTGAGTAGCTTACCTGTATCAATTCTTTTATAATATTTTTTTCTACTATAGCAAAATCTACATCGCTTTTATCAGATTTATAATACATTACATTAGCTCTTCTCCTAAATAATTCTATAAATACTATATCTTCTAATGATTTTCCATCATCTTCTGTAAACAACCTCATAATCCCTTGATCAATTGGATATACGCGTGGATTTGTAAGACGCACTTTTAATTTTTTTGAGTAAGGATAAATTAAGTGTATTAAAAATACAGATTGTGCATAATCTAGATAATTAAAAGCTGCCTGCTTGCTAATTTTTAATCCTTTTATATCTAAAAATTTTATAAGATTTTCTATTGAAAAATTTCTGCATGAAGATTCAAATAATGAATTTATAAATAATTTGAACTCAGGTTTCTTTCTTATATTATATTTGTCTATAAGATCCTTTTGCATTACTGTTGTGTATATACTTAATAATATCTGTTTTCTAAATTCAATATCCTCTGATTTTACTACTTCGGGATATCCACCGTACTTCATAAAATCTGAGAATGCATTTACAATCAATGCATTTTTTTCAAAGTTTACATATTTTTCATAAGCTATCTTTTTAGCTTTACAATATTCTTTAAAAGAAAATGGCAGTACCAATGTTTCTATTGATCTGCCTCTGAGTTCTATTGGCAATTGATCTTGAGATAATTCAGAAGTGGATCCTGATACAGATAGATTGTATAAGTTTTCATCAAATAATGTTCTCATCCATTTAGACCAATTAGGAAAATTTTGAACTTCATCTATGAATAAATATACTTTATCTGAGGCATTAATATTATATATACGCCTTATTTCAATCTCAATTTTATCTAAGTCATTTACGGTTAAACCCTCAAAATCTATATCCTCCCCATTTATAAAAATAACTTTTTTATTCTCTTTATAAAGTTTGTTCATATATATTAACATTATAGAGCTTTTGCCTGCTCTCCTAGGTCCTATTAGGGAATTTATAAAATTAGCTGTTGATAAATTCACATCTCTATCTATCAACTTTACATTTTTACCATAATCTTTATATCTAAGTATAGCATTTTCAATATTCATATTTATATTATTGAAACTAAAATATTTAAAATAGTCTATTATTAATTGACAAAAATATGTAATTTGTCAATTAGCAATTGATAATATATTAATTATTAAGTATTATTAGCAATATTAATTAAGTTATTATGGTGCGGAATAGGTTTTGTACCAAGTTGATGAATAACCAA
>JAKACK010000026.1 GCA_021821445.1 Microcaldota archaeon
AAACTGGATTTGGAAATATAAACTATGATAACAATAAAATTTATCAGACTGCTACTCCTTCACAGTCTATAAGCAGTATGTATTGTTTCTATGCCAATTCTCCGATAATTACCGATTCTATATCTGCACAAGGCTCCCCAATAAATTTCAAAGTACAAAATCAGTTAATATCTAATTTCTCTTATTTACAAGATAGTAATAATCAGGTCTTCTATGTTCCACCAGCAATAAAAGTGGGTTATAATGCATATGGCAAAGTAAATATCAGTACTTTAAGTCCAGTATACTATAATATAACAACTTTGGACAACATACTGACCAAATGCATAAATTACACTTCTATAAGTTCTAAGGTTATGGATTTGACTAACAGCCAGATAAGTGCGATAAATATATCCTCTACCAACATATTAACCCCAGAAAATCTTTATTGTATCTATGGGGGTACACCCTCTTATACTCCGCAAGCTTCACTTAGTTCAACTAATAACATGAATTCTACATCATTAATTGGATTTGCGTATCAGCCTGGAAATTATACAAATGGAAAGGGTACTTTCTATGATTCTTGCTCAGTCCGTCCAGACCTTACTGTATCAGGTTCTCCTACTTTTTATTTAAATGGAAAAGAAGAACCATATGATTTTTCAAGCACTGAAAATTATACTATGAATCTTTCTGCAACAAATAATGGTTTAGAAATGCTTTATAGCCCAACTGGCGGTGTGCTAATAGACAATTGTCCTTCTAATAGTACAATATTAAGTTATAGTACGTGTACAAAACCTGTAACAGTTATTCCTTCAAATGGCTCTTACGATAGCCTTGAAGCTATACCTACAGGTGAAGATGGAAATCTTTCGTTTGGTGGTGGTTGTTATATAGGCACGTTAAATGGCAATTCATATAGTTGTACTCCAACAGATGGGGCCATTAATTATTATTATAAATCTAAATCTGCACATGCATTTAACGTTTCTATTTCAAAAATAGTACTTAATTCTACAGAGGCACCAACTTCAACATTTTCACTTTCATTTGATTGTAGTACAGATGCAACCAATAGTTCTAAATTACAGTTCTCATCATGTAGTTACCCAAACAACAAAAATTCAGGATTATGTGCTGCAAGTGTTTCTTACAAAACTATAAACTCAACAGCATATAATATAACCGCAATGTGCTATTCGGTTTCAAATAGTTCATTCAAAATAACTTCTGCTGTAACAAATATAAGTAATCTTAATATTAATGGTTCTCAATCTGAGAAGACTGGTTTGATATCAAATTACATCTGTGGAAATGAAACTAATGTTATTGAACACAACGTATTTAATGGGTGGACTTGGAAGCCTTATTCAACCACTGGAAGCATAAATCCAGTTACTACAACAAATTCGGTGGGAATTGCAGAGGTGGGTGGATGTGAAGCTGGTAGAGATACATTTGTAACTTCAAATCCAACTATAACTCTAAAGAGAAATGGAGATAGTTTTGAGGATTCTTATTCTTGTCAAAGTGGGTACACTGGCACTATAACTGCTTGTAGCCAAAAGATGTCTTTGTCTGGAGTATCTAGTTTGGTTAATCCTAATTCTGCGTGTTCTTATACAAATACTACTTTAATAAATACTACAATTAAAACAACCACAATAAATGGAAATGGAACAGGAGGCCAGGCAACAGCTTGTAATCCATTTAATAAACCTGGATACATTCAACCCACTTTGCAGAATAATTGTATCGCTTACCATAATCCTGTAATAAATTCAACAACAGCTTCGTATGTACTTCAATACATTAATTCAAGCAATTTAGGCATAGGGTTAGGTGTTATAGAAAGTAAATATGCTTTAAATATTTCAATTCCAGATAATAAACAACAGAATTTAGTAAAAGATGCTTACTTTACAGGCTTATCAGAATCCCAAATAGAAGGACCTAATGATATATTTACTAATATCCTACCGACTTCCTTACTAGAATCTAATTTGCCAAGCAAGGCACTGTCAATATCTGCGGCTTACTCTTATGATATGCTTAATATATTAATGCTTCAGAACCCTTCACTCGGTGTAAGTGGAATACCTGGCTTTGTTAATGGAAGTATCTTGGATTATGCTTTGAGTTTATTTACAGGAGGTACATCTGGTAATTGTGCTCCTCCTTATAATGTAAGTGGTGATGGCATTTTTAGATTAGGTGAAGGAGAGCTTTGCTCTGGTAAAACTCTTCCTGCAAGTTATAAAGAAGGGATTTTCCTATCATTGGGAACTTTAAATGAAGGTCTTCATTCATTGCAATTTTACAGCATCGGAAATGCAACAAATGAGGCTCAGCCGTCTGCTTCTATATTTGATAGCGTTGGAACGGCCGTTAATTTAAATAGCGCTTGTACAAATGGTAATAATAGAGTATTCACTTCAACTTATAGCAGTGGAAAATGGAGCTTTAATATAACATCTGATCAGCAATGCAATCCAATAAATAGTCAATTGTACGGCTATATAGTTAATTGCCTGTATCAAACACCTGGAAATGAAACTTATACAATAGCTTCTCAGTATTATCTTGCATATAATCTTCCAACAATATGGAATATAAGTTATTCTTTGCTTGTTTCTCCAAAGAGTTATCAAGTTGTTCCTACTCCTGTATATCAGATAAACTATTCAACTGGTTCTATACTTACATTACAGCAGCCGAATAAGACTACATTCATTGAAAAGGGATTGCCAAAAGGGTATAAATGGTATTTATCTTACAATGGAGTTAATAGGAGTTCTACTGTAAACAACATTTACTTTTATTCTATTGGTAAACATAACTTCAATGTATATACATTATCAAACAGTTCTGTAATACCTGACTGTTATACAACTTACACTCCAACACCTTCTTCTGGGAGTGTAACATCCGGAACAATTACATATATACAATTTACAGGTATTACGACGTGTTACTCTTACTTCAAACAAAGTGGCCTACCTAAAGGATTAAATTGGAACGTTACTTATAATAAGATAATCGGAAGCACTTATATGTCAAGGCCTTTAACTCCTAATTCTGGAGGATCTTTAAATCATAATAACAATTCAGAGATAGAGTTTATAACAAACAATACAGGAGGTTTTGGAGGTAACTTCTCATTTTCTGTCCCTAATATCAAAACTACATCAGCTGCCTGTACAAAAGTATATGAACCCGCTCCTTCTTCAGGATATCTTCTAGCAGGAACAAATGAAAGCATAATATTTTCACTTTATTCTGATACGTGTATCACTACATTTAAAGAGACAGGTTTACCAACTAATAAAAAATGGGATGTTGATTATAATGGGAGCACAAAGAATAGTACTACCTCTAATGTAATATTTGCAACTGGTCCAGGTTCATTACCTTACTTTGTATCTGCTCCTTCAAATTCTTCTTTAGGATGTACTACTAATTACGTCGCTTCCCCTTCCTCTGGTAATCTAAATGCAGGTGCTTCGTTGTCAATATCTTTCTCCTCAACGACCTCATGTATTACAACGTTTACCGAAAGTGGCTTGCCTTCAGGTTATAATTGGAAGGTAACCTATGATTCAATGACAAATAATACAAAGGCACCATCCAACATAAAATTTTTAACTAATACTATTGGTAACAGTATACCTAGTTTCTCTTATTCTATTTCAACTTTAACAAATTCCTCTTCAACATTAGACTGTACAACTAATTATACTCCTTCCCCTTCATCTGGTAACGTTCCGGCTAGCTCTACTGTAAGTATATCTTTCAGTTCATCAACTTCATGTATAACCACGTTTTATAACTCGCAGTTGAATTCAGGTTATAATTGGGAAGTAATAGATGCAGCTAGTGGACAGTCAGCTAGTAATCCTACAAATAGTAATATTCAATTAACTACTGGAGCGGGCTCTTTTTCATATTCTGCTTCTATAACCACAAGTGGAATTGATTGTTCTTCCTCTGGTACCGTAACTGCAGGTTCAACTATTACACCTGGATTTACTTGTTACACTACTTTTCAGGTCATATCCTACCATTCTGGTAACAACGGTTGGTCTGTTACTTACGATGGTACAAAAGAGAGTGCTCCACATGACTATGATAATATAATATTTTCAACAACCTCATCATCTAGTCAATCGGTTCCTTTTTCAGCATCTTATAGTATAAGTAATCAAGGATTTGCCACTGAGTGTCCAAGTAAAAGCTCAGGAAGTTTAATTACGGGGGGGACAGATTCATTCTGGTATGGTTATAGCCCATGCGTTTAAGTATATCTTGTTAGTGTTGGTTATAATAGCCGTAATATTCTTATTTTTATACTTATACAGCCAACATACTACGACAATACCAATCGTTAAAAATATTACACAAGCAGGGGTATTTAATGAACATGGGATTTATTTTGATTATCCATTAAATTGGACCTTAGTTAATTATTCTTATTACAGTCCTAATAATTCATCAAAGCTTCTTTTCACTGCCCTGCTTGTGCCTAATGGACTTGTAGGCAAGCTTGTATATCCTAATGATACTTTTATACAAAAAACAAATGTAACTAACTTTTCGGACGTGTCAATAACCATTTTTGATAATATAACGTTAAATAGCCTATACAAGACATTCATCTTTAATGTTTCTTATATTAACAATAATACATTTTTAGCAGGTTATCCCGCAATAGAGGGAGTAATAGATATAAATGCTTATCCTGTTCCGTCTTCTACAAATAAGTCCATAACGTATATATTCCCTAAAAGTGAATCCGTGACATATATATCCGATAATAATCTTATAGGCTATGTGCTAGGTGGCTTCTTTTCTGTTAATTTAAATAAGAGTACAAACTTGGCGTTAAGTAAGATAGCAAAAACGTTAAAATATAGTGGATAATCTGAATTTTTATAGATTCAAATAAAATACAGCAAGTCGCATTTAATTTTGAAAATGTATTGTAATATAAACATATACTTATAAATTTATTTAATATGTAAGATCTATGATAAATTATGGATAAAGTCTCTGAAATAGAAATAAGCTTGGATAAAGACTTGAATATAATAATAGGACAAGCTCATTTCATAAAGACCGTGGAAGATTTATATGAAGCCTTGGTAACTTCATTTTCAGGCATAGAATTTGGTATTGCATTTAATGAAGCATCAGGTGATAGGTTAATAAGAAATGATGGAAATGATCAAGAATTGATCAAAAAATCAACGGAATTGGCTGAAAAGATAGGCGCAGGTCATTCTTTTGTAATTTTGTTGAAAAATGCATATCCAATAAATGTTTTAAATAGAATTAAGCAGGTAATGGAAGTAGTAAATATCTATGTTGCTACTGCCAATCCTTTGAAAGTTTTAGTGTATGACGATGGTAAAGAAGGCAGAGCCATAATAAGTGTAATAGACGGAAAGAAGCCATTGGGAATAGAAAAAGAAGAAGATAAAGAAAAAAGGCGTAAGTTTTTAAGGGATATTGGTTATAAGCGATAAAAATATTATATTTGCAGTTTAGATATTAACAATAAAGTCGGGGTAGTACAGCGGTAGTACGCCGCCCTCATGAGGCGGAGGTCGTGGGTTCAAATCCCATCCCCGACATTTTTTTTATTATCATATTTTATTATCATATTATTATATTTTTCGCGATTTATATTCTTTCTTCATTCCAGACATTTTTATTCTTTCAATGGTATTAATTTATATGGAATATGCATTTTTTTGGGGATTGATAACTGGATTAGTTATAATTTCA
>JAKACK010000027.1 GCA_021821445.1 Microcaldota archaeon
TGGCATAATTAGACCTTTTTTAACAAATGCTATTGTAGCAACTTTCCATTTAGTATTTGTTAATTGGCTTAAAGAGGAGATAAACCCATCAGAGGAAACGGTAGGTGCTGAACATAATGATTCATAAGTAGCAATACAACTATTTCTTTGGTATGGGTTTGCAGAAGTGAAATTATAATTACTATTAGTATTATTAAGCTTAAATCCATTCATTGCAAATATTGAGATAAGGACTATAACCATAATTGAGATAAATATTATAATTAAACCATATTCAGAAATTGACCTTTTACTGTTAACCATATTATAGCCATATTAAATTATATTTATCAAAATAAAATAGATGACTAATTATAAATAAATTATCTAAGTATTTAAAGTAGAAAGTTAATTCAGAGCATAAAAAGGCATAAGTTAACAGATTTTATATAAGATATATATAGAAAACAAATAATTTATAGCATATAAAAAGTTATATAAAAACTAATAAAAAAATACAATTTATATAATTTCATATTATAATTCAATATTCCTAATAAGTGAAGCCTATAAATAATCATAAGTTTTATATTTATGTGCTCATAAAATTTATTTATTAATCTTAATGGTTATTTTTATTTATGGCGAGGTAGCTCAGCCTGGTTAGAGCGCTAGACTCATATGCATAGCATTATGAGTAATGAGCTTTTAAAGCGATGATGGAGAAATCTAGAGGTCGTGGGTTCGAACCCCACCCCCGCCAACTTTTTGATGACTAAAATGCATGAAAGGTATAAAAAAGACAGAGTTGCTAAAAAATTAAATTCAATTATTAAAAAATTTAAAAATGGTATAGTGATAGTTGAGGGAAAGCACGATATAGAAACTTTAAATAAATTAGGTATAAAGGCTATAACATTCAATCATTTTGTCTCTATATCAAGGAAAAATGCCGAAATAAAAAGTGATGTTACATTCTATATTTTTATGGATTTGGATAAAGGAGGATATGATAAAAGAGACAAAACTATAGATATCATAATCACGCAAAGCAATGCAAAATATAATACAGTTCTTGGTAGAAGATTTTTACAATTCTTAAATGTAACTTCCGTAGAACAGATATATCAGCAGTATCTTCACTTAACAAATCAAGAGGATATTAGTTATAAATATTACAACAAACACGATAAAAAGCCACAATAAACAAAAAAACAACTCTCACTCTTAAATAGATTTAAATCAGATTTAGTAATACAAATATCAAAAATTCATTTATAATAGATGTTACAAATATAAATTGGTAAAACAATATGGAGTACAATTGGGAAAGTATAGGTAATTGTTCTAGGTTCGTAAAAACACAGGGTTTAGAAGCTAGAGCATATCAAATCAATATAATAAACAGCATAATAGAAAACGGAAATACATTAGTGGTTTTACCAACTGGTTTAGGTAAGACCTTAATTGCTGTATTCTCAATTGCATGTGCATTAGAAAATGGTAAAAAAGCAATAATAATGGCCCCAACCAAGCCATTAAGTGAGCAGCATTATAAATCATTAACATCTCTATTGAATATTGATCAAAAGGACATCCTACTTTTAACAGGTAAATTGAATAGCAAAAAAAGGAGTTTATTAGAATCTGATGCAAAGGTTATAACTGCCACTCCGCAGACAATTGCAAATGATCTCAGATCTGGTAATTTTAAACTTGAAGATTTTGGTGTGGTTGTATTTGATGAATGCCACAGGGCAGTTGGAAAGTATGCTTACACTTATATAGCGGATGAATGTAGGTTAAAAGGGATTAAGATAATTGGTTTAACAGCATCACCTGGAAGCAACACCGAAAAGGTATTACAACTTGTACAAACACTGAATATAGAAAGTATAGAGGTTAAGACACAGGAGGATGAAGACATCAAGCCATATATAAAAGATAGAAATACAAATCCTATATACGTTAATAAAAGCGATACTATAAATCGCATATCATTATTAATCAAACCAATTATGGATGAGCATTTGTATGCATTATACCATTCAGGATTATGTCCAATAAAAAATTCAGACGATCTATCAAAAATGAAGCTTCTTGAAGTTGGTCAAAAAATAAATGATATTAAAACAAATAGTTACAAATTCAACGCAATATTCCACTACATATATGTGCTTGATTTGATGCACGCTTATGATCTTGTGACAACTGAGGGTTTACAGCCTTTCTTATCTTACCTAGATTCATTAAAAGACAAAGAAAAAAAGAATAGGAGTTTAGAGAGTATACTTAAGAATGAATTCATTCTAAAAGCAGAAAAGATAGCTAAAGATGCTGTTAGGGATGGAGAGGAACACCCAAAAGCGATTAAAATAATAGAATTGATAAAAAAGAAAAAGATAAAGAATCGGATTATAATATTTGCACAATACAGATCAACAATAAATATGCTTGTAAATTTATTAAATCTTAATGGGCTCAGTGCAAGAGCTTTTGTTGGAAGAAAAGAGGGTGTTACACAGGACCAGCAAATGCAGGTTATAAATGATTTTAGACTTGGCAAATTCGATATACTTGTTGCAACTTCTATAGGAGAAGAAGGATTAGATATACCAAATGTAGATACGGTAATTTTTTATGAACCTATAACCAGTGCTATACGTAACATACAGAGAAAGGGTAGAACCGGAAGGTTCAATGTAGGAAATGTGTACATATTGGTAACTAAAGGCACTAAAGACGAAACATATATGTTAGTATCAGATATTAAAGAAAAAAGAATGTATAATGTTATAAAAAGAGTAAACTCAATGCTTCATAAAAATATTAAAACTAAAATAATCAAAAAGGGAGGACAACAAAAATTAATTTAAAAAATAAAAAATTAATTTATAATTCCGCTTTTGCAACTTGTTTCATTTCCAGAGTATGGAAGATCAAACATTTTTATTGCTTTATACGCCCAGCAGTCACCATCTTTTGCAGCGTTTTCTATATTGGATATCTGTGCAGGTCCTAATTTATAGGTGTAATTAAGTGCCGGTGTATACAAAGTTCCATTATATGACGTATAATTAATACCTTTTCCAATATCAATTACATGCAACTTTGTATTTACATAAGTAAGATAACACTGATTTCCTTCTGCATTACTTAATACAACATGGTTTAGTGAGCTATAATTTGCTGTGCTATAATATGGAAGCATTGTACAAGCTGCATTAGAACTTACAACACTATTATTTGTTACTAAATTCAAATTCTTTGTTGTAATGTTATGAGTTTGAATTCCTCTATTAAAACTTCCCATCATTACTATTGCGAAGATAGATATTAAAGCAACTATAAAGATAGCAATGCTCACAAATTGTATGTTAATTCCTTGTGTTTCTTTTACTCTCTCCTTACTTTTTAATTTAAAGTATTTTACTTTTTTAAAGTGATCATTTGGTTCCTCTTCAATAAATCCAGAATCTATCAATTCATACAAATGTTGACTAACCGTAGATTTTGATAAACCTAACTCATCACTTAGTTCGGTTATCGTTTTTTTCTTTTGTTTCAAACTTTTCAAAATTTTATCCTTTGTCTCCATAGTCTTAGACATCTAATCACAGAAAATAATTAAGTTAAACTAATTTAAATAGGGTTAAGTTAACGTAAGGTTTTTGTTCGGTTTTTATATCTAAAATTCTAATTTAGGAGTTTAAATAATTAAAAATCCAAATGATACTTTAAAATTAGGTGTGCTTTATAAATTAAGCCTCAGATGGGAATCGGACCCACGACCTTCTGCTTACCACGCAGACGCTCTACTACTGAGCTACTGAGGCAAAGTAAATTAAATTATAAGTTTATCTAAATTCCTACCTATAGTGAGAGCTTTTGTCATAGTTACTGTATAATGCTTATTTGTTTCATTCATTTCATCTAATTTTATGAAATACCATCCTTTTATATTCATTCTCCAAGCAAGAAATGTACTCATACCAGTGTTTGTTTCCCAATCAACTAAACTTTGATATCTATCTTTATCTATAGATAAACTTGTACGATCCCATGCTTTGCACTCAAATGCAAATCCTTGCTTGTTTTTTATAACTATTATATCAGGACTTAAAGAATTAACACCACTTCCTGCAGATCTTATAACTGAATAATTAAGTTTGTAAAAGAAGTTTATAAGCTCCCTTTCACTTCTAGCCCCCTTTACATATCTGTGCACGAAATCACTAATTCAATATATTTATAAGACAAAAATATAAATTTATATCTACATTCAAATATCTAAAATTAATCTAAAAGGCAATAAACATAAATAATTTCAAAATTTGGCATTTTATCAAAATTTTCTTTAAACAAAAGGTATAAAATGTTTTAATATTCAATTTAATCGGTAATAATATGGATTATAAACATGCTTCCGAAGTAAAAGAAAGTGTTGGAAAGGAAATCTCAGTGAGGGGTTGGATTTATAGAAAGAGAGGTAGCGGTGGATTAAACTTTATAATAATAAGAGATAAGAGCGGTATTATACAAGCATCTATAAAAAAGGACGAAGTTGATAAGAATTCATGGGAAGATGCAGAAAAATCAACCATTGAATCCAGCATACAAATATCAGGAATGGTAAAAAAAGATGAAAGAGCGCCAGGTGGATATGAAATTGAAGCAAAATCTGTAAAGTTAATAAGTGAATCTGAACCATTCCCTATTACAGAATATCAGAGTCCTGAATTGCTACTTGATAACAGGCATTTATGGCTTAGAAGTAGAAAAATGACAGAAATAATGAAATTAAGATCTCGCATATTTAAGTATACACGCGAATTTCTTGATGGATTAGATTTTTATGAGATAACACCTCCTGTAATAACTGCTTCTGGTGGTGAAACCGGATCTGATATGTTCGAATTGGATTATTATGGTAAAAAAGCATATCTAACTGAATCATCACAGCTTTATTCAGAAGCTATGATATATTCACTTGAAAATGTATATTCATTTATACCATCATTCAGAGCAGAAAAATCAAGAACTATAAAACACCTTTCTGAATATTGGCATTTAGAACCAGAAATGGCATATTATGATTTAGATATGAATATGGAATTACAGGAAAATCTAGTTAGCCATATTGCACAGCAAGTTGCAAAATTTGAAGAGGATTCATTAAAAGAACTTTCACTTGAAAGAGAGGATTTAGAAAAGATAAAAGCACCATTCAAAAGAGTTCCTTATGAAAAGGCACTTGAAATTTTAAATGATAAGGGGAAAAATCTAAAGTGGGGAGATGACTTTGGAGTTGAAGAGGAAAGACTTTTAACTGAAGATGAGGAAAAACCAATTTTTGTAACTTATTGGCCAAAAGAACTAAAACCCTTTTATATGCCTGTAAATCCTAAGGATGACAGAACTGTTTTATGCGCAGATTTACAAGCACCGCACGGACATGGTGAAATAATAGGAGGAAGTCAAAGAATTTATAAATACGATGAACTAATGGAGAGGTTCCACGATGTTGAAAAAGCAAAAGG
>JAKACK010000028.1 GCA_021821445.1 Microcaldota archaeon
ACAGAACTGTTTTATGCGCAGATTTACAAGCACCGCACGGACATGGTGAAATAATAGGAGGAAGTCAAAGAATTTATAAATACGATGAACTAATGGAGAGGTTCCACGATGTTGAAAAAGCAAAAGGGGTAAAATTCAATTTAGACAATTATAAATGGTATATAGATTTGGCAAGATATGGTTCAGTACCACATTCAGGATTTGGAATGGGTATGGAGAGAGTAATAAAATGGATGCTAAATCTAGATCATATAAGAGACGCAATTCCATTCCCAAGAACAATGAATAGGAATTATCCATAACTCTTTTCTTTTGATTTTTTTAATTACATATTTATTAAATATCTTTATTTCTAATCCCTTATGATAAAATGTCCTCAAAATTAAATAAGCTATCTTTGATAGAATCAACAAAAGCCGCTTTTTCATTTATATTTCATCCTGAATCTTTTAATGAACATTACAGTGTTGGAGATTCAATAATGTTTTATTATAAAGCCGCGATTATACCTGCAATTATAAATGCATTACTTTACGCTTTAATGGGTTTTGCATTTGCCGGTTATATAAGCACAATGATACAAAAATTTACAGGATTCTTAATACTTCCAGCATTAGGCGCCATATTCGGCTTTATATTCGGATTAATATACTTATTGATACTAATCCCAATAGGAATAATAATCAATTCTGCTATAGTTCATTTCTTTTCAAAAATAATCTTTAGAGTATTCAATAAAGATTTTTCAAGAACTGTAACCGCTTTCACACTATCCACATTCCCATTGATATTCTTCGTTTGGGTATTTCCAATACCATTCCTTGGTGCTTTGATAAGTATTATTATCGTAATTTGGGAGTTTATTATACTAATAATATCAATGGCGAGACAACAGGAAGTGAGTGGATTTAGAGCTTTTGGCGGTATAATACTACCAGAAATAATATTTATTATAGTATTCATAATTACAGCATTTTTGATTTCTATTCTGTAAATTTATGATTTGATATTTTATATTTTAAAATTAATAATTAAAATTTATTAAGAAAACATCAAATAAATAAGGTCCAATAAACTTTTAAATTTAAAAGTTTATTAATTAATTGGTGTTAAAATGTCAGATTTAGAAAAAAAGGAATTTGAATTTGAAGGAAATAAAATTATCTATTTTTATAAAGAAAAAGAAAATGCAAAAAAGGATTTCTTTTTAATGCATGGGTATAATTTTAGCACGCAAACTTGGATTGATGTTGGCTTAATAGATACAATTGCAAATTCTGGATATAATGTTTATTCTTTAGACGTTCCCGGATTTCCAAAAAGTGTAAATAAAATGAAAATGGAGAATGCAGAAATAGAAAAATTAATATTGAATTTCATAAATGAAAAATTAAATGGAAAAACCTCTATTTTAGGAGCTAGTGCAAGTGGTCATATAGCATTAGATTTTAGCCAAAATTATCCAGAAAATGTAGAAAAGCTAATAGTGGTAGACCCAGTTAATCCTGAATCCGTAGACTATGAAAAAATGAAGAGTATTGATATACTTGGAATATGGGGTAGTGAAGATCCTATTTCAAAACCCATACGGGAAGTAAAAACAAATATACATATAGTTATTATAAAAGGTGCAGGTCATGCTTGTTATATTGACAAACCAAAAGAATTTAACAATTCAATAAAAGATTTTCTTGAGCAAAAAATGCACTAATCTGTAGGTTTAATTATATAAGAATCAATATATGTAAGTGAATACTGTTAAATTAAATTAAGCTATTAATTATAAATAGAAATATTTTTTGTTTCATCTATATTTTTCTTATAAGTCATATAAACATATTTTAGGCTATAAGGTAGAATAGAATATCTACCTCCTATAAATGTATCATTTGTAGAGTAATATGAATCTGGAATATAAGTTTTAATACTCATATTTTTAGGAATATATTTAAATTGTTCAATAGTGGTTGTTAAATCAGTTTTATTATTAAAAACTAAAGAATAATTAATACAGCCATTAATTAAAAATGATTGATTAGTTATATTTATATAATGTCCATATGACATTTTTTCAAAATTTTTTATGTAATTATCGTAAGTTAAATTACCTTTTAGCATGAACAACGCATTATCTAAATCTGAACTATTATTGAATTCAAATATGCTAAAATTACGATTGCTGGATAAGCTAAATTCTCTAAAATTAGGATAATAGGTATTACACATTTTAAGATATTCATATCCATTATAAAAGGTATGGTTTGTAGAAGTATTATAAAAAGAAATATTATAAACTGTATAATTTATAGTTTTATTTTTATATGAAAATGATGATATCTTACTCAAACTAACATTTTTTGCAATTGTACTGTCATTAAATTTTGGTATAGATTCAACTTTTGTATATGATTTATTATTAGGTACAAAAAAGTAAACATTCATCTCATTTTTTCCTGGTTTAAACTTTGAAGAATTTATTTCAAATTGTATATCATTTAAATTATGTTCATTTTTAATTACAGAAGCATTTATAGGAATATTCGTCGAGCTATAAAATCCAATACTCCTAAAATTGTATACACCGTATTGTGTGAAATTAGATAAATTTAGGTTTAATATAAAATTATTTCCTGAAAAATTTTGGGGTAAATAAAAAGATACAACGGAATGTGGCATTAAATTAATATCAAATAAAGGTTTTAATGGGTATATAGGTAACACCAAAATTAATATACCTATTATTATACCAAGAAAATAAATTGAATTTTTATGAATTAAAATGTAATGGCTTAAGCTTCTTGATGATTTTACACTAATTGTTTTATCTACATTATAAAATTTTAATCTAATAATAACTGCTATAACCAATACGATTAAAAGATAATAACCAATAATTGCCAAATTAATTACATAAGGAGAATAGGTCTCAAAATAAATTAAATATAATAGTATAGGTAAAGCTAAAGCTATATAAACTATAAGTTTATACCTCATTTTTATTCTATACTCAAGAAATATCATTATTAGAGTGTAAATTACAAGTAATATAGCATCAATTATAAAAGGTATTTTAAAATACATAACTGATCCAGTATATATAAGCGCCATAGACAATCCTAAAACTGTAGATAAATAATTATCATTTTTAAATATTAGAAAGGACAAACCTATGAAGAACAAAATTGATAACAAAATGAATAAAGAATTATTCATAACTATAAAATATGTTAAAAATATTACTGTTAATAGGAAGTACAAAGCGATAAGTATATATTTTATATAATAATCGTAAGTTTTTTTTAAATGTTTATTCTTATTACTATTAATTAAATCTTCATACATATTATCAATTAGTATAAAAATAGTGAATTATAAATATAAGTGTTTCTATGGGATGGGTATCAATTAATGGTATAGAAAAAGCAATTTTATCTGAATCAATAAAGTTAAAACCTGATTACAAGATAGTGATAAAAAGTTTTAAAAAAGATAGAATAGTGGAAATTCAAAAATATAATAATGAATTTAAGATATTAGAAAAGGGATTTATGAAAAAAACTTTTCAAGTTAAAGAAGATGAGTTAAAACACATTATTAAAAAATTAATAGATTATGAATTTCCAAGGAGCCATAGAGTTATGGTAACCATAAAATCTATAAAATAAAAAATAAAATAATAAACTTAAACTGCTTTTATAATTGTTTGATAAATTATAAGTGGATGATTAAATGGTAGATAATATAAAAAATTCTGATGGAAAGTGTTTGGTTGTATCTGTTCCAATCAATAATGGGATAGCAGATTTTATAGGTAAAAAGGGTGCAGAGGACAGTTTAACCTATTATAACAGAATATACAACAAAGATGTTATAGTCGCAATAACCCCTACCGATTTAGAAGATAAATTTTATGGTTTAGCTGAATCTCTAATATTATCCGACCAGATCATATTACAGCCCAAAGAAATCAATAAATTGTTTGGGGAAATTTTAATAGCAGCTTCACTTACACAAAAGCGCATAATCCTAATCGAAGATGACTTATTAGATTATGGAAAAATAGATTTATTATCAAAGCAACTTGGCATAACTTTAGAAAAATGTGCCAAAGAAAATATAATAGAAAAAATAGAGGATTATAAAGTTCCAGAAATTGATAATTCAGATAAATGTAGGGTTGATATAGATAAATCATTTGTTGTTAAAGGTGCAGGTACTGTTGTTTTAGGGATAGTTAAAAAAGGGGAAGTTAAAGTTCATGATAAATTATATATGAAGGACTCAAAAGAGGTTATTGTTAGATCTATACAAAGCCAAGATAGAGATGTGCAAGAAGCACCTCTAAATACAAGAGTCGGTCTCGCCTTAAAAGGTGTTGACCCAGATGAATTCAAAAAAGGAGATACACTCACAAATTATAAGCTTGAACCTAAGAAAATTATAAATGGAAAAATAAAGTTAACTGGAGTAAATAAGGAGGTTATAAACAAAAATACAAACTACCTATTCGCATCAAACTTCTCCTATACAAACGCATCGGTTGAATCCTTTGAAGGTGATTCAATAACCTTAAATTTAGATCGTATGATTTCAATTGAAGCTGGAGATAAATTCATGTTAATACGTAAAAATGAACCTAGAATATTCGCTTATGGTACTGTTCAATAAATCAATAAGAATTCCAAATATTTTGAAAATGTTTTTTTAATTTTTCTATTTCTCCTTTATCCTTTATAATATCCAATTGTTCAAGGTTTTTGTGTAACCCACTATAAGTGAAATTGGCACTACCTGTTATAGCTTCGGAATCTCCGATATAAACTTTTTCATGAATAAACTTTTCTTTAACAATCTTGAATTGTATATTTTTATAGTTCCTAGATTTCTTATTTTTATTTAACCAATATACCAATAGCAGAAAAATTAGTATTATAAAATCTAAATAAATAAAGATTAAACCTAACAATGCAAGTTTTAAATATAAACTTATAGCTAAAGCAAAAATAAATATTATAAAGGTATAAAGTAATAATTGAAGGGTTTTAAACTTCTTAGAAAGATAACCTTTTACCTGATCCTCATTTACCCCTTTTTCACTGGTTACTACAAAAATCTTCTTTTTCTTAGATAAATCAATAAGTTTTTTTAGGTAACTTGCACTTATAAAAGGAGAAATTATCATAAGATTCTTATCATTGTTAAAAACTAATTTATCGATAAATTTATAGGATTCAGTCCCGTTGTAATGATTAGGTTTATTGTCAAACATACAATCAAATTTTTAAAATTAGTATACTATTTATATTTTATTAGAAAATTAATATATAACTTTTCTGGATTTGATTAATTTTTAATAAAAAACTAAAAAAGGTATTTCAATGATAGACTTAAACAATATAGAAAATTATGTAAACGAATATTGGGATAAAGAAAAACCAATAGATCATATAAGGAAAGAATCTGTAGATAAGAAGAAATATTACTTTTTA
>JAKACK010000029.1 GCA_021821445.1 Microcaldota archaeon
CCGGCAAGGGCGTACCTATAAATGGTTCGTATCTCTATAATATCATTATTTATATATTTCTATAAATATGTTATATAAGATTTTATGAAAAACATAGAGAGCGAAATTCAAAATATGTCTACTAAAATTAATAGTAATAATACTAATCCTGAGACAATACTTTTACCATATCTGCTAAGTAACAAATAAGCTATTATTACAATAATGCACAATAAGTCCTATCTTGAAAGAAGGTTATTTCTTATTTCTAAACCAAAAATAAAAGCAGCTTCCTACACCTATAAAAAAGAAGAAAATACAATAGTCATAATGGCTTCTGTAGCGTAATCAAATTCTTTCAAAGTTTTCCTTTCGATAAACGGTTTTTTTTGTTTTTGCTTAATATCAATAGTATATATATATTGATAAGTGTACATTATTAATAAAATATAAATTTTATTACAAATTTAAGCATTTTAAGCTTCCAAAGAAAGGCATAAAAGGGATATAAGACCTGTCAAAACAAGAGCATCTAAAAGTACTGAACCATACAATAAATAAATTGCTTGTGTTATATTTGAAAAAAATATATTAATGGAAATTGCAGCAATAATGAAGTATAAAGAAAATAAAAGTATTACAGAGAAAAAAATTGTAGCTCCTTTATAATATTTTAAATTTTTAAATTGTAAATTTTCAGTTAAACTAATAAGAATTAAAAAGGATATAGAAACAATTATTCCACCAATAGTTCCCAATCCTTCAAAGTAAGATTCCGAACTGTTAATCACAGCGTGAGTTAGAAATAGTACTCCTAAAAAACCAATACCTAAAATTATTGCAACTAATATAGATCCGAGTAAATCAATTATAATTTTAGTCATTTCTTTTATCCTCTTTTTGTTATTAAAAGATAAAGGATGGAAGTTTAAATATGTTTGCTTTGAAAACCATCCGTTTATTTGTTTTTTGTAAAACGATATCTAACAAGAACACTTAAATACTTGCTTGGGGCCCATCATTAAAAATTTCAAAGAAATGTAAAGCAAAACAGGAAAGTACTTATTATTAAAATTGTGGAAGCCTTGATATTAAAGTTCTCCATTTATGTAAATAGGAGTAGAGAAACCATAAAAGTAAGAAGAGCATAAGTACCTCAAAACAACTGATATAGCAATATATAAAAAAATAACACTATTCTGCCATACAACAACATAAGTAAAAGTCTTAAGCCTATAAATTATAGGGCAATCAAAATAAAATTGTTAAAAAGACATTTTTTTATTTTATAGAAATAAATAGTACTATTAAATTTTGTTTTGGGTTCACTATCAGATACGTATCTATAAGAGTGTTCTTTTAGAATTTCTAATTAGCATTAGGTTTTTCCAAGCTTTTAAGTTTTAGTGGTATTATTTATGATTTAGCTATGCTAATCACTACATTAAGCTCTCTTCAATTACTTTCTTTTCTTCTTCTGTTATATGATACATTTTATAAATTATTTCATTTATTTCAGTTTGTATTTCCTGAATCGTTTTGTCTAATTTATTAACACTATCAGTTTGCTTTTCTTTTGACTTAGAATAGATATTGATATTGTTAATTAATTTCCTTGTTAATTTAGAAACTTTTTCTTGAGTAGAAATATCAGATTTGGGGAGAGGGATATTTTTGGCATATGCTTTATAGAAATCCATGGATCTGATTGCATTGCTATAAATAAACTTATAAGTATAGTATTGGACTACATTTGAGTTCAATAATGCCAATATGAATTCATTTGAATACATCTTATCTTTGACAAAAATGTTAGTTACTGTATTGAAAGAGAGCAGTCCTTCTTCATCGAAAGCTGCAGTAATTTTAATGTGATCTTTTATATGTGCGACTATTCTTTGAATAACTATATGGGGTGTCTTAAAGTGGTCTATAGTCTTTTTGTATTCCTGAATTTCTTTACTATTCGGATCATAGAACTTGCATCCTCGAATCGTATATCGCTGTATATCATCTCCACGCAAAACCTTTTCGCTACTCTTTCTTGGCTTATCAAAGAATAAATCCTTACCCTGTATTCCAAGACCTAAAGTTATATCTGCGATATCACCTAATCTTTTATTCTCCAATTCCATTTTGCTTTTTATTTCATAAGCTATTGGATTTGGCTCTAGGGGGATTCTATTATCTAACGAACAGTTCTTTTGTAAAACCTTTGCTGTTTCTTTTATAATATGACTATCAAGTTTTCCTACTGTTATCTTGTTATTATTTGATGGTTTCTCTTTCTTTAAAATAAAAATTATCTGCTCTAGTAGTACACCTTTAAATGCTTTACCACAATCAATAACATATAAAATTTTGTATTTATTAAGTATTTTGTGTCTAATTTTATCCCAAGATTCCGTAAACGAAAGCATTTTTGGCACTATCATACCTAGATATCCTCCATCCTTAATCAATTTTAATGACCTATTAATGAACACAGCTGAAGCATTCATCATTCCTGATTTAATCTCTTTGTAATTCTCAGTTTTATTTATTGGATCATTTTCAAATATTTTAAAGTATGGAGGATTTCCAACTATCACATCAAATCCACCCTCACTTAGTATATCTGTAAACTCTTTATTCCAATCAAAAGCTTTATCACCTGCAATATTAGGGTCATCTATGAGGGAGTTACCATTCTTTATGTTCTGTTGTAAAATCGGTAATCTTCTCTTCTTTTCGGCAACTTTAAGCAATAAATTCAATTGTGCGATATCTACTGCTTGCTTATCTAAATCAACACCAAATAAGTTATCTTTAACTATACTGAGTTTAGTTGAGTAAGTAGTACCTGTACCACTTAAATCTAATTTATCTTGATTATAATCTAATTTCTTGCTATAATAATCATTTAACAAATCAAATGTCTTTATAAGAAATGAACCAGAACCACAAGCAGGATCTAAAACCCTAATTTTTGAGACATCAACTTTCTTATTTTTTATCAACTCTCCTACAGTATTTCTTACAATATAATCAACAATATAATTTGGGGTATAATATATGCCTTCCTCTTTTTTCTTTGCTTTACTCTCTGTTAGTTTTGTTCTTTTGGAGGTCTTCTTTAGTATGTGCCCTAAATATTGTTCATAAATATTACCTAAAACATCAGCATCTATCAATGAGAAATCATACTGTATTGAATGGTCTTCCGTTGTATATAATCCATCCAATACCTGACTTAATACACTATCACTTATATTTATTTCATCACATAGATGTTTGCTGAATATACTACTATCATAAGTATCATCAAAATAAATAAATAATTCCCTAATCTTACTAATAAGGGTACCCTTTTTATTCTCCTTCCATTGTCTAAGTGTTGATAGTAACTCATTTGGCTCAAGTTCTTTATCCTCACAATTTCTAATAAATATAAAACGATCAAATAATCTTTGTATAGCTTCATCTAATTCTTCTTCTGTCAGGTTTTTACTTTTATTTAAATTGTAAACATCCTTTGATAAAATAGCCCTAAAGTTTGTAAAATCTGATAGTAATTGATCATTTATAGGTTTTTTTCTTGATTTAGTACTATATTTGTGATCAAGTAATCCTTGCTCAAATGCCTCTCTAGAGATTAAGTATAACCCATTATCAAAATCATTAATAAAATTATCTATTCGCATAGCAAATCTAAAACCACTTACTGTATCTTTTGTCCAAGCATCATATACCCTTATTTCACTAAAATTAGTCAATATTGCCCATGTGCATCCTTTATAATATGCATATTTAATAGCTTGTTGTGCGAAGGTTGTTCTTATGCCATTTTTTTCTCTATAATTATCTAGATTTTCATCAAGTGGTTTTGCTTCTAAATAGAATTTAGGGATTCCATCAATTTTAAAGGCATAGTCTACTCTTTTTGTAGAAACTTTATCTTCAGGAGAAACTTCATTAGAATTGTCTACATCCCAGCCTAATATTCTGAATAATGGTAAAATAAAATCTTTTTTTGTAGCCTCCTCATTATACTTTCTGTTCTTCCAAAGATTGTACTTTTCTATTAGTTTTGTTATCTCAATTTTCATTTGTTCTTTATCCATAAACAACACTAATTAGTTTTACCAATAACCTTACTATGAATTTTATTATATTATGTTCTTTTATATTTATATATTTATATCAGTCAGAATAATGTTGACTTATTTATACTTAACCTTTTGCATTCTTGTGAAATTAAGTTAAAGAAAATATACTAAGATATAAGAAAGTCAAGTAAATAAAGTGATGACACAATGTTAATCTTAATTGAGTATTAAATAAATAATAATAAAGAAAATCTGAATTCTAAATACAATATTTAAGTTTAAATAAAAATAAATAAAATATACCTATTACATAATAATTAAAAATGCTATAAAATGATCAAAGAAACAAATAACCAATATAGTAATAAAAATAATAATTTTGATTATAAAAGTTCAAAAATTTTAATAATGGATGATAATAAAATGGAAATCAAATTTAATAATAGCGATATTATAACTAAAGCTTCTTATCTATATAATACATTTGGTCCTCCAAATCCAAGACTTGAAGAATCTTCTTACAACACATTAAAACAGATAAATGATGAAATAAGAAAAAGCGGACGATATAATTTATTATTCAAACATTTGCTTGGAGAAGAATTAGACCGTAAAACCAAATTACAATTAGAAAAAATAAAAAAGGATCTAAAAAATGTAGTAGTTCCTATGCCTCCTAAATATAATCCCGATCTAATTAAAAATACATCTGATAAGATAATAGAATGGTATGACAAAAACAAAGATGTATTTGCAAAAGAGATAAAAAAGTTTTTCGGATTCGATTTACCAAAAACACTTAATATAACAATGAATGTAACATCCCATAAAAATGGAGGCCAAGGAAGTG
>JAKACK010000030.1 GCA_021821445.1 Microcaldota archaeon
GGTTCCTAGGGATGGAAGCTTTAAACATTTTGATGATATGCGAAAATATTATGCTGATAAGATAGTTGATGCTCTCTCTGAATTAGGTGTTAAGGATATATTTGCAGATAACAGAGCTTCAACAATAGATGTGAATGGGAAGGTTATAGCAAGTCATGCGATGTTCTGGGGAGTTAATAGTGCTCTTATGCATGGATTAATGTTGATAGACCATTATAATGTAGATAAGCTTTATGAAAGAATGATACTTAAGGATAGGCAAGTTGGCAAAAATATATATAGAGAGTATGATGCACTTAAAACGGCACCTGTTGCAAAGGATTTATTGTTTAAGAACAGGATTGAAATATCTGATGATAATAAAGTTAAGTACATCAAGGAAAAGATAGCTGAAAAAATACTTACAGAAATAACTAATGGCAAATATAAGAATAAAGGATTAGACAACAGTATTATAAGTAATTCAAGATCTATTGTAGCATCAACACATACTGGAACACCTTGGATAAATGATAGGGCACCCCCTTATACAAGTGAAAATGTTGACTCTATACCTGGAGAAGAACTTGCAGGAAAGCTGAAAGATAATTTAGGTTACTGTATGTATATAGAGGTACCTGATAAGGATTTTTCAAAGATGGTGGATCCTGTAGATTTTTAGTTACCCTATAATTAGATATTGTTATTTGGATTTTTTACTATTTTGAAAAATAAGCTATTCATTTTTTGTTATTAATTTATAATAAAATCTCAAAAAATAAAGATTATTAGACAATTTATTTTTATTATCTTTTTTGGTTTTTTAGATCTTGAATATGCTTTTGGATATAATCAGAACCAATTGCAGCTGGATTTATGCCTTCTTCAGCCTTTGCATAATTTTTAGCTTCTTTTATATATTTTTTAAATTTATTAAAATTTTTCAAATAATATTCTATAATTTTAGATACCGATATATCTTTATCTATCGAAGCTAACATTAAAGCTCTGTGTAATTCAGGAGATATACTTATTGTAAATTTATCTTTTGTTATTTTTTCATTTGTTATTGTTTTGTCTGTCATTTTGAACACCGAATTAAATTAATTAATTATTTATTTATAGATTATGTTTAAAAAATAAAATTTATTTAATAAATTTCAATTTTTAGTCTTAAATTTTAATTTGGAAGATGATGCTACAAGACCTCTGTTATCAATTTCGATATTTAAAATTCCAAGTTGTTTATTTGAATTTATAAATTTATTGAGCTTTAATTTATCTTCATCAGATTTTGTTATAAAAACAACCGCATCTTTTCCTCCAGATCCAGGTAATTTTCCGAAGTATGCTCCATTCATACATGCGAGATCTATAAGTTTTGTCTGCTGATCATCTTCAATTTCGATTTCACTCGATATACCTAGATTCTTAAGGTATATTCTTCCCATATTTATTGAATCCCTTAAGGATCTCAGATTAGATTCTGAATTATTACCTTTTGAAATCGCATCTAAATATTTTATAGCTGATGCATTCTCATTATCCATAGATTTTATTAAGAAATTATAGTATTCTGGATTTTTTTCTTTTAACTTGTAAGTTTGAGCTACAAATTGACGGGTTGATGTTGATTCTCCTTTAAAATCTACAAAGGTTAATTTGAAGGTATCTGGAAAATTTATCTTTTTTATATCATAATCCCAATCCTTTTTTACTACCCTAACTATATCAGCAGGTGTTGAATTTTGAGTTAGATTTCCTAAAGATTTTTCAGAGAATCTTTTGTACATTATTGAACCATAAACTGCGGAAGCGATATCAAAACCACTACCTATTTTATTCGCGAATATATAATTAGCTAATTGAGCTAATTTATGTACTACCTCTAAATCATCTTTATTTGTGAAGAATTTTAGTATTCCACCTATAACAGAAACAGTTAAAGCTGCGCTACTACCCAAACCTGTTTTTGATACTTTCTTCTCCCCATTTTCATCAACATAGATACTGTACATTAGTGGTTTATCGTTTTTTACACTAATTTCTATTCCTGATACACTTACACCTATACCAATCAAGTATTTAATTGCAATCTCGGATGATACTGAAAAAAGTTTCATCTCGCTTGGTACATCTGTAAATTCTACCTTATTTTTATCCTTAATTATTTTACCTGTTATACTTTTTCCAAATTGTGGGGATAAAAGTACAACCTCATTTTTATCATTCTCTTTTATAGATGCATGAACCCTTGCATCAGTTGTTATAACATATGATATACCTCCTTCAAGCACAGAATAACTGCCAAGAAGAAGTATTTTTCCAGGGGCACTTGAATCAATTTTCATAATTTTTCACTTATTTTGGTATTAATTTTAATCCATCCTCTTTTATTAAGGATTCTTCATCTCCTAACAATCTACAACCTGTTTCACTAATTTGAACTTTTAAGATTTTTTCAATTCCTTCTATATCTTTTATTGCATCCTCTACTTTTTTGATGTTTTCTTTTTTGACTATTATATGTGGGTTAGGTCCTGCATCTAATGTATAAGCAGCTATATTTTTGCCTTCTCTTTTATTAAGCTCCTCTATGCTATTTATTATATCTCTTGAGATGTCATTGATGTATATTATAGGTGGTTTGCTATCTATCATTGTTGCATGCATATTATTGCTATCTTTCATTATTATATCCGCAAATGAATTGAAATTGTTTTCTTCCAAAGCTTTCATAATCTCTTTTATATTCTTTTCCGCATAATCCGGCCTCATCTTATAAAATTCACTTGTTTGTACAGTAGTTTGCATACCCGCAGTTGATGAAACCTTTTTCTTTGTTGAATTTGTTATGCATATTAAGTCAACAAGATCATTCCAATAAGGAGAAATTTTTATAGGTTCGGAATATGAATCAGATCCATCTTCCTTTTCACCTTTATGCCAGAGTACAATACCTCCGTATATACTTCTTGATGCACTGCCACTTCCCATTCTAGCTATTGTTGAAAGTTCTTTATCAGATATATCCAAATCTAAAGCTTTTACAGTAGCGTATGCCATAGCTGCAAGTCCAGATGCACTTGATGCCAACCCATTTGATGTAGGGAATGAATTATTTGATACGAGCATAACATGTCTTTTATCTCCAGCAATGTTTCTTATATAGTCTATAATCCAGAATCCTTTTGCTTCATCTTTGTTGCTAGTATCAATCTTTTTTCCATTTAGATAAAATTCATCTTCATTCAATTTATCTGAAAATACTAAACTTGTTACTGTCTTAAATGGTTCTCCATCTAAAGTTGCATTTGATAATGTCATACTGATTGATGAATTTTTCGGCAAATTGAGTTTTAAATCTCTCTTTCCCCAATACTTTACAAATGCGATATTAGGTTTAGCTTCTACAGTGATTATCTTATCCATTTTATTACCATAATTTTTTATTACATTTGTATTATTCATTTTATTATTAAAATCTTTTTGATTTTTATTTATAAATTAGATTAAAGTATAACTTGTACAAAAACTTTAAATTTGTAAAAAATTAATTAATTCTTGGTGTGGTTTTGGACAAGCAGCAAAGTTCTAAAAAAAGGCAGTGTTTTATATCCAAGATAAAGGAGTTACCTATTGAAAATGATGATACTTATCATTTCAATATACATATGATTGATGTTGCTGCAGCTAATGATTTAGTTTCAAGTCGTATTAATGGTGTGAACAAATTAGATACAGAGGAGGGTAGTAAATATTATTTATTGTATGAAAAAAATGGTAAAGTTAAAAATGTTGAAATAGGATTAGATAAAAAGAGTTATATACGTGAAAAAGAAGTTAAACTTCTAGATATATTATCTTCAGATAGTAAATTCAGAATATACGCGAACTTTAAAACGGTATTTGGAAGTGATTTGACCATAAGCTTTACAAAAACACCATCAAAACTTAAATTATCAAATATAGTAAATGAGATTAAAGTCGGTACTAATTTTTACTTTTCAAAATCAGAAAGTGTTCAACAGTTTTATATAGATAATTTTCCTGAAGGATTTATGGATAAACTTTTGAATGCTTATGATTTGACAGTATCTGATGTAGAAGTAGAAAATGTAAGTATTGATGTAGTAAATAAATTCAAAATTAAAAAGACAAATGAATGGGTGATAGATTATAAATTTAATAACCATAAAGAGCGACTATCTATAAACCCAAGTGGATTAGAAACAGAGAAAATGCTGAAGTTTTTAAAGGAAAAAAGGAATGATTTTTATGTAATAACCGATTATGATAAGGATAATAAAAGAATGTTGTTCTATTTCATATCAAAATATGACAATTTAGAATTGAAATTTGTAAATTCAAAAAATTTTAGAGATAGAATTGATGAATTAGAATACCTTATAGAGCATGAAAAAAATAATCAGATTAAAAAACTTTATATTAGAGAGTACAATGAAAGTTACAAAAATTTAAAGAGAGATTGATATACTTTGTAAGCCAATTTTATTGTATATAAATATATACATTTTACATATATTTTATACGTTTTGGTATTAAAATTTCACTAAAAGAATAAATATTTATCTTGTCTCAAATTTATAAAAATATGATTTTCATGGAAGTGAAAAAGATAGGACTAGTTCTAGGAGTTAAACCTCTTTCAGATAATATTGATTTAGAAGATGATTTAAGGGGAAGAGTAGATATAGCTATAAAAATGCTAAATGATAAGGTAGTCAGTCAATTAATTTTTTCTGGTGGCATTACAAATCCTGGAATTAATAAAAGTGAAGCGGATATGATGTATGACTATGCAGTTTCAAAGGGTGTTGATAAATCCTTACTCATAAAAGAGGATAAAGCTCTTGATACTGTTGGAAATGCTTATTTCACTAGACTGATATTAGATAAAATGAATGGTA
>JAKACK010000011.1 GCA_021821445.1 Microcaldota archaeon
GAATGGTATGACAAAAACAAAGATGTATTTGCAAAAGAGATAAAAAAGTTTTTCGGATTCGATTTACCAAAAACACTTAATATAACAATGAATGTAACATCCCATAAAAATGGAGGCCAAGGAAGTGAGCTTTTTGCAACTGAAAATAATGTAGCAATACAATTAGGAATTTCATATGGGACTAATCCCAAGCAAGATATTAATATCCCTTTAAGAGCAATTACTCATGAACTAATACATGGATTAATTGAGCAAAATAATCAAAGAGAAGCCATAGCAAAGTATGGTGAATATTTTGAAGAAGCATTGCTTGACTACTTTGTACCTGATGGTATGCTTGCGCAGGAACTTGGGCTAATGAAAGAGAAGATGACTTTAGATGAAATTTGTGATAATGAAAATGAAATGAGACCTTATGCAGCAGCTTCATCAAAGGAGTTATTACCCTGTATCAAAGAGTATTCAAAAAACTCTAATACAACTATATTTGAGTTTCTTAAATAAAATTGGCATAAGTCTTAATAAGATTTAAAAAGATATCAAATTTTCTGTATGTTCTTGCAGACATTAAATTTAATCTAAGTTTATCCTAATCCATATCTAAATAAAGTAAACTATCCAAAAATATAAATAACAAAATCTTCAAAATATAATATAAGAGGATTTACATGACAGATTCAAAAAAACTTGTTCTTTTAGATGTGGGAGGAGTTATAAGAGATACATCAATATCTTTTGATAAGGGATTTAAAAAAGGATTTGAATCTGAAGGAATTGAATACAAATTCAATTATAGAGATATATGGAATTTAATGGGTTTAAATGGTTATAACCATGTCAATCAAGCTACTGCTGCTTTATACTGCTTAGCTATAGATGGAAGAGAAGATGAACTACATAATATCTTAAGAATGTCAAATGCTTCTGATTTATTAAATAAACTGTTGATAGAAAAAGGTATTAATGAAAATTCAAAAGAGGTTAAAACCATTTATAAAATATCACTAGATTATTTCCATTCAAATGAATCTAAAGGAGATGTGAGAATATTTGATAATATAAACAATTCATTAAAAAATTTCAAAAATAAAGATTTTACTATAGGTATATTTTCAAATTCAAGTAGAAGAACGCTTGATAGGGATTTAGTTAACATAGATAAAAGTTATTTATCAATAATAATGGGTTCAGAAGATGTAGAAAGAGCAAAACCTTACGGTGATGGTATAATAAAAGCTATGAATATACTTAATATACCGCCAACAAATACCTATTATGTTGGAGATTCTGTAACTGACATTATGGCAGCAAGAGATGCAAAATGTAAATCCGTTGCAGTGCTAAGTGGAATGGGATTGAGGTTACATTTAGAAAAAGAAAAACCTGATTATATTTTCAATGACCTTTATGAAGCTTCAATCAAATTAAATTGAATATCTCTGAAAAATACTAAATTAAATATAAATTAAGATATATAAATTCAGTTTTTGCATGTAAATAACGATACTATTATAAGCTTTTAATAGAAAAATAAAATTAAGTGTTTTAAATGTCAAGAAAACCTGATGTAATATGGTTAACCGCCATGATAGTTATAATAATAATGCTTGCTATAGCATATACTTCAACTGCAATACAAACAAGTCTTAATGGAGGAGAAATTGAAGGTATAGGTTATTCTTCATTCACAAGTTTAATTACTGCTAATAGTAGTGTAACTTCTACAATAACAGCATCTGAAAGATCTTTTGTAGATTATGGAGAAGGAGAAACCGTACTTATATTTATATCAATAATACTAACCTTTATCGCTTTATTTGAAAAAAGAGTAATCATAATATCAGGAATTTCTTCAATATTATCTGCAATATTAGGATTTATGGCATTATCTGATTTTAACTCATTACTCAGTGGTGCAACAACATCTGCAGGTTCTGTATTGAGTTCAGCAGGTACTGGATTGTATTTAGTACTATTGGCTGGTTTATTAGCTATATGGTCATATGTGATAATATCAAAATACAGTGTTTCAATAACAGAAAAACAAAAAGTTGACAAACCAAACAAAGAAACACCAAAAGAAGACAATAAACCTTCAGAACAAAGTGAAAATGACCAAAGCAATAAAACTGACAATGAACAAAATACATCTCCAGCTGATTCAATATCTAAGAGTATAGAAAACGGAGTCAACAAAGAGATGAGTGATAAAAGAAAAGCAGAAGATGATAAAGCAGTTACCTTAAAATAATTTTTTATTAGTCATTAATCAAATAGTACCTAAAAATTAAATATCTTTAATGATTAAATATATTGATAAAAATGAACTTTAAAGCTACTTTTTTGGGACGTGAGAACAAAAATCCAAGGGATCCAGTTTCACAATTTGATGTAGATTTTCATCCAGAATATGATTCTTTAAGTTATCTTTTATATAAATTATTTATAGACAATCCAAAATTTTATGATAAACTTGATTTGGAATTTAAAAATAATGGGGATAAATTTAAAGAAATCCTATTAAAAAGACTAAATAAAGAATTTAAAATGTCTATTTCTGATTTAAAAACCTCTATTAAGGATCAAAATATGCTTCATAAAGATAAAAGTGATATAGATTATCTTGAAACCAGCTATTCTATAAGAAAAAAATATGATAATTTGGAAAGTTTAAAATCCTCATTAAATAATTTATCTGATGTACTGGTAATAGCAGATTTAAATGAAGAGGATATTGAAAGAGCTTACAAATATGCAAAATTTATGTATGATTTTGATAAAGATACATCAAAAGAAATATATAAACAACACCATAGATAAAAATTAGATATCTAAACAACTATTTTTATAATTGTAACCAATATACGAATCTGTTGAACCTAAGGGTTAATCTTAAATTAACTAAGAAAGAATTCTAATGTGAGGCAATCAGATGAGTAAAAAAATAAGGACTATATTCATAAATTCTAAAAAGAATTATAAGGAATTAAAGAATTTAAAAAATGTTTTTAAAGTGGTTAAAAACATAAATGATGCCGATATATGTATCTCAGTAGGTGGTGATGGTACATTTATAGATTCAGCAAAAATCTTTAATGGTCCAATATTACCAATAAGCTCAAATGAAAAAGGAAGTGCATCTTATTATTGTGATATTGGTTTATCAGATATTGAGCGCATAATTGAAGATTTATCTAATGGTAAATATTATACACAGAACTTATCAAGAAAAATAAAGATATCTTATAAAGGTAAAGATTACTATGCAGTTAATGAAGCCTTACTAAGAAACTTTTCAGGAAATGTATATTTTGAAATATATGCTAAACTCACAAAAAATGATAAAAAGGAAAAACTTTATCCTTTTATAATGGGAGGTGATGGAGCACTGATAACTAGTGTCATAGGTTCTACCGCATATAACATGTCTGCAAATGGTCCAATAATTGTCAATGATGGCTCCTTATGTATAACATTCTTAAATGTAAATGGCCCCTTTAAAAATCCTATTGTGATAAGCTCTGATGCTGTGGTGTACATAAAAGTTGTAAAATATAAAGGTTTATTGAAATTTGATGATGATGAAATCTCTTTATTAAAACCAAAAGATGAATTTAAAGTTAGCTTATCTGATCAGTGCTTAAAGGTTATAAAGTTTCCGGATATGAGAGAATCATTCGCAGATAAGCTTGAAAAGATAATAAGCAGTAAAATGATTAAATCACAGGATAAATAATCTAAAGATGTATTATTCGTGTTGGTTTTACGTAGCAGTTCCTACATCTAGGTTCATATAAACCTTTTCCGCCTATCTCTATCAGATTCCCAAAATCAGGTTTTCCATTTTTTATCCGTTGGGTAAATGTCGCATCTTCCCCACATTTAGAGCAAACAGCGGTTAATGAATAAATCTCATCAGAAATACTCATAATCTTTTTTGTCATCAAAAAAGGTTTTCCAAAATGATCTCTGTTGAGCGCAGAACAATAAACAATATTACCAGAAAAAGCTAAATCATCTATAAAATCATCTATATGCGATGATTCTTTCCAAAATTGAATTTCATCAAATCCAATTATATTAATCCCATTTATTCTGCTTTTTATAAACTTTATAGAATCTTTTCCAATTGGTGATTTTATTGCATTCATCTTTATTCCTTTATGACTTGTAACTTCATTATCTGAATATCTAGAATCTATGTTTGGTTTAAATAGTGCAATATCTCTTCCAGCTCTCATATGCCTTTCAAGGAGTTCTATCAGTCTAGAAGTTTTCCCTGAAAACATAGGTCCTGTTATAGTTACTATCTTACCAACTTTTCTTTCCAATAAAGCACCATTTAATTATTCAAAGCATCATTTACAATTTTTTCTATTCTTTTTACTTCTAAAATATGTTTACACTCTCCCCCAACTTCATTCGCCCTATATTTAAAATCAGGACATGGGCATATATAAGTTCCGTCTTCTTTTTTTACAACCTGATAAAATAAATTTTTATATGAATGAGATCTTATATTCCATCTTCCAATCTCCACTTTTTCAGCAATTTTAACATTATCCTTGAAAACTTCAAATTTAAATCTTCCATCATTATTTGTTATCTCCATCTTAGAATTTTTTACAACAATAGACCCTCTATTAATTCTTTTTGTTCTTTCAACAAATGTGTGAAATTTATCATCAGTTATATTGTCTAAGGAATTGTTGAGCAGTTTACCAAAACCTCTAGCTTCATTTTTCCATCTAAAATCTACAATATTACTTAAAATCATAAATGAAGCATCAACTAAGTTGTTATTTTTGAACAGATCATATATAGTATTTGCAGTTTTATCCGCTCTTTCATAATCCTCAATATTGTATAAATTTCTTAGAAGATTTTTGTTTTTATCATAATTATGAATCTTTTTTTTATATACCATAATCACATCGATTATATTACATTAATAATCTATTTATATGTTTTATATTCTCTAAAAAGAAGAAATAAAAATTAATCTCCTAATTCGTTTAACTCCTTTTTACTGAATAAATTCTCTTTTAGTTCCCTGTCTAATTCAGGATCATTTCTTCTAAGATATTCAAGGAGCATACTGAAATGTTCTTTTTCATCGTCCCTATTATGCTTTATAACTGCTTTTAAATTTTCATCTTTTGACGCATCTAATCTTTCATCATAGAACATTATCGCTTGCATTTCCTCAATAAGGGACTGTCTAGCTCTACTCAAATCCTTTATTTTTTCACTTAATTCGTCTCCTGTTTCATACATTGGCATTCTTATCACATAATGATTTTGTATTGAAACCTTTTAAAGCAAATCCAATAAAACTTATATTAATAATTAGGATTTATCAGTAAGCAATCTTATATAGCTATCATACCTCTCTTTAGGTATCAACCCCTCTTTTACAGCTTTCTTCACAGCACAATCTGGCTCATGAAAGTGTAAACAGTTACTGAATTTACAGTATGGTGCAAATTTATCAAATTCTTTATAATAAAATCTTAATGTATCTTTATCAATATTCCATAATCCAAAAGAACGTATACCGGGTGTATCTATTAACATAGCCCCATCTTTAAGAGGATGTAAGGATGAAGTTGATGTTGTGTGTCTTCCTTTTCCACTCTTCTCCCTAACTTCATCTGTATCTAACAGGTTTCGTTCTAAAAGGCTGTTTATAAGAGTTGATTTTCCAACTCCACTACTTCCAAAAAATACACATTTTTTACCTTTAAGCTGCCCCCTAAGTTTAGATATACCCTCTTTAGTAATATTCGATACATATATTATAGGTATATCTAGATTATTGTAAATATCAAGATTTGGCGGTGTTTCTAAATCAATTTTTGTAATGCAAAGTATGGGTTTAATATCACCATATTCACACATTACCATGTATCTATCTATTAATCTGGTTTGCAGTTTTGGTCTTATAACCGATGCTACCATAACACCAATATCAACATTTACAGCAACAATATGTTCCTGCATACAACCATAGGATATTTTAGAAGAATCTATCCTTAATCTTGCAAGTTTTGAATACCTTGGTGTTATACCAATTATATTTATATTATTATCAGATTCTTCATATATTACATTATCCCCAACAATTAACTGTTTGAGAAGGATTTTTTGATTAGTTGTTTTAGCTTCACCTCTAACAATTGAGCCATTATTTAAAAGTATGAAAACATATGTGTTAGTATCCGCGAATATACCAATTTTCCAATTATCTTTAATTTGATCAGACTCATATATAAAATTTTGAATTTGTTGTTTGTTCATTATATCTATATCTAAATTTGATTTAAATTTCTGATTTTTTTGTTTATGGCTATGTATTGCATAATCCTCTGCGAATTCATTATCATTTTTATCATTCACGATTTCACCATTTATCCATAATAAGTAAACCAAATATTTAAATCTGATAAAAAATAAGTTACTTTCTAATAAATACACAAAAAAATATAAAAATAATAAACTATATAAAAAACCTTAAATATGTTTAGTTTAAAATGAAACTATTATATAATATTTTAAAATTAATCTAATTCGAAAAGTGTGGTATATAATGGTTTCTGGTGTTAGTGAGGACGATCTCGAAAAACTTGAAATGGAGAAAGAATCAAAATACGGAAAACATTACAAGTGGATCGCACTTTCAAATACTACACTAGGAGCATTGATGGCTGCTATGAATGGATCTATATTATTGATTGCACTCCCTGCAATATTCCGAGGTTTAAATATAAATCCATTATCTGCAATTAACTTCAGTCTTTTATTATGGCTGCTTCTTGGTTATAATATAGTTACTGCGGTATTCACAGTCACAGTTGGAAGACTATCAGATATGTTCGGGAGAGTCCGTCTTTATGATTTAGGTTTTCTGATATTTACAATAGGTTCTATAGCATTGTATATATCATCTCTTTATATAACAGGAGTAAATGGGGCATTATCATTAATAGTTCTCAGATTATTGCAGGGTATAGGAGGAGCATTCCTTTTTGCAAATGGTACCGCGATATTGACAGATGCATTCCCACATACAATGAGAGGTAGAGCTATGGGATTCAACCAAATAGCAGCTGTTGGTGGTGGTCTTCTTGGGCTTATCGTAGGAGGTTTACTAGCATCAATTGATTGGCATCCTGTATTCTTAATAAATGTTCCTTTTGGTATAATAGGAACTATCTGGGCTTACCTAAAACTTCATGAGATAGCATCCATGGAAAAGAATCAGAAATTTGATATTTCTGGAAATATACTATTCGCATTAGGTGTATTAATTATACTTATAGGATTAACATATTCCATTGTTGGATACAATGGAAGTCCTATGGGTTGGGGTAATCCTTTTGTATACGGATCTATAATATTGGGAGTTCTGCTATTGATACCTTTTGCATATATAGAATTGAAATCTAAATATCCAATGTTCAAATTGCAATTATCCAAAATACGTGCATTTTTAGCTGGTAACATATCTTTAATGTTAGCCGGTTTAGCAAGAGGTGGATTGCAGTTCATGCTGATAATATGGCTTGATGGGATATGGATTCCACTTCATGGAGTTCATTTTATTAAAACACCATTTGATGCGGCTATAGATCTTATACCATTCGTACTTGGATTTATGATATTTGGACCTATATCCGGATATTTATCCGATAAATACAGTGCTAGGATATTGTCAACAGCAGGTATGTTAATAGAATTCGTAGGATTTTTAGTATTGGCCACACTTCCAGCGGATTTCACTTATGTTCTGTTTGCAGTTATAACCTTTACACTAGGTATGGGTCAAGGTTTGTTCGCAGCACCAAATACAACGGCGATAATGAATTCAGTTCCTGAATACAATAGGGGATCAGCATCTGGTATGCGTGCAACTTTTATGAATACTTCATTTATATTCAGCATAGCAATATTCTTTTCAATACTGATTTTAGGTATGTCAATTAATTTATCTTCTGCATTTTACAACAATCTGACAAGCGTTGGAATACCAGCCAATGTAGCACTCAATGTTTCACACATTCCACCAACTGAGGCATTATTTTCAGCATTTTTAGGCTATAACTCTATGAAGATATTGATACCAAATTCAACGTTAGCAGCATTGCCAAATAGTACGGCAGCCAAAGTTACTGGGCTATCATTCTTCCCACATATACTTTCAAAACCATTTATAGATGGTATGAAATACGTACTTTATACTGGAGCAGGTATGGCTTTGATAGCAGCTATAGTTTCATCTTTAAGGGGTAAGAGGTACATATATGGGATGGATAATAAGTAATCCTATAATTTTTATTATAAACCTTGGGATTAATCAAAAATATCCAAGCAATCTAATGGTATTTTATAACCTTAATGCCTAATATATTAGGAAAGTTCAAAAATAATGGTGTTGAATATGAATACATTGGTTATAAGCTGTATGGACAGGAGATTGAATATGCTGATTGAAAAGGATTATCCAGAATCAATCATTATAAGGAATGCCGGTGCTAATGTAAACCCAGTAATTGGAGAAATAAAGGATATAATGCAGGATAAGGATATAAGAAAAATAGTAGTGGCAGCGCATACAGATTGTGAGGCTATGAAAAAAGTTTACAACGTAATTAATAAATCAGATTCAGCAATTGAAGATTTAGAGCAAAATCTCATATCATTATTCAGAGGTATGAAGTTCAAAGATATAAATGAACTTGAAAAATTAAATTTAGAGATGCAAGTAGATAAATTAAAGAATGAGTTTCCAGATTTAGAAATAATTGGAAAAATGATAAATACAAGTGAAATAAAAGGAGATAAAGAGTTCAAAAATCATGGTTTAATAATAATGAATCCTTCTAAACCTGATTACGCAGGATTATTGAAGGACCTAAAAGCAAATCCATTTGAAATGTATATAATACAATCAGATTTTGAAGAAGCTATAGCGGACATACAACTAGCTGCCAATGATCTTAAAACCAATCCTATACACATTGTAACAATAGATAAAGAGAACCCCAGAGAATCAAAAAAGAATTCAGAAAGACTAAAGATGCTACTTCACAAAAATGATATATCATCTTATATCTACAAAAATAAATCTAAATAATAAAGGTAAAAGAGCAAATCAAATTACATTTTGCTTCTATCTATGAAGCTAGATGTAACTGATTTCGGTTTTAGTTTATTAACTATATAACTAAATGCCGCATCTGGATTGCTCTCTTCACCACATGAATATATATCAAGGGTAGCATACATGCTTTCTGGCCATGTATGTAATGCGATATGACTTTCTTCAATAAGGGCAATAATTGAGACACCTCCATCATATTCATTATATGAGTTAAATTTTTTAGTTATCATCTCTATTATATGCAAGTTTCCAACTTTTGAGCTTTCAACAACCGTTTTAATTAAATAATTAAGGTCTGCAATTACCTTAGGATTCACCTCATTCAAGTTGCCGTATACATGTTTTCCTATAACTTTAGGAAGTTCCAACCTAACCTCTCTCTCTTGTATTTTTGTCATGTTGTCACCCCTTCTAAAAAGAGTAATTATAAATCAACAGTATAACTTAAAAGATTTTCTAATTTATGCATTTAATATTAGAGGATATTATATATAAAAATAAAATTTTTCTGACGAGAATTTTATCATTTTAGAGAGAAAATTTTTCTGACGGAATTTTAATAAAAAATCTAAAAAAGATATCTATTTTGTACAAAAACATTATAAATAAAATAAGTAAATCTCTTATGTGTGGATATGGTTTACAAGGATAAACCTAATAATACTGAATTTAAAGGAGATAGCAATATTTACAATAAGCAACAATATAAAATAATAAATAATGTGCAAAAATCAGCCCGCACAGTATTATCAAACATATACAATGATATTTTAAAAGAGGTTTATTATAATAATAAAAAATTTACAATATCTAAGGATAATCCTTATCTAATTAATCTAAATGAGAAAGTTTTCAATATAGCTTATTCTAATGTTGTTAGTATAATATGTGAGAGTTTTAAAATTGATAAATCAAAGATAGAAGCATTAAATTTAAAGCTCAAGAAGTTTGATCATAAAAGATTTAAAAATGATCTAGTAGTAGGTCTTTATGAAAATGGTGAGGTATCTATAAATTTTAGATATCAGATTAATAATGAATTAAGAGTTATAAAGGATATATCAAAAAGACCTCATACATTCGATGAATTTATTAATAATCTAAATGGAAAATATCAGGAATACTCAAAAAATTTTTGGAATGCGCTAATTGGATTATACGCTATATCATTACATGAGATATTTCATTTTATACAGGATAATTTTATATTTGATGAAGAGAATAAAAAGGATAAAACAAACAAGTTCCTTTTCATAGAAGGAAGTGCAATGTATTTTGATATTTATTTAGAAAGTTTGATAAAAATGGGTTTAGAAGGATTGAATAGGGAATTCAATAGAAAAGTATTATTTATGGAAACTTTTAGAAAATTTATTAAAAATAAGGAACTTCCTTATAAATGGGATGATGATCATCGTTACGGGATGCTTTTATTCACAATATTTTCAAAATCATATAAAATGAATATTTTTGATTTTGTAAGATTTACAAAAGAGCTTTCAAAAAAAGATATTCTCGAAGATTTAAAATTAATAAAGCTAGCAGAAACTAATTATAAAAAAGAGATAGAAGTACTCTCATTAGAGCTAAATATGCATCTTAAGATGAGAAGATAAATTATAATAAAAATAAGAATACAAATCCTAAAATTTTATAAATAAATATAAAAGAATAATTAATAAGTCTAATATAAAATAATTATATATAATTATTTAAGGAATTTTCATGCAAATTAAAAATAATTCAAGTAAATATACTAACATTATATTTATAGGAAAATTTGCTTCTGGAAAATCTTATTTTTCAAAAAAACTTGAAACTACCTTAAAATCACAGTACAATCTCACAATTTACCGAATTCATATATCTGCAAAAATAAAAGATATAGCAATTGATCTTTTTGAAATGAAGGGTAAAGATAGAAGATTACTACAACGAATAGGAGAAAAAATGAGGTCAATAAACAAGGATGTATGGATAAATTATACTATCAGATACATAAGAGATAATTCAAAGGAACCCTTCATAATTGAAGATTTAAGACTACCTAGAGAATATGAAATAATAAAAAAGAATTTTCCAAATACAATTGCTATAAAAATAGAGGCAGATAATAAAATTAGACTTAGGGTATACAAAGATATATATGGCAAAATGCCCACTAAAGAGGAATTGAGAGACTCAACCGAAAGATTAATTAATGATATAAAATATGATTACTTAATAAAAAACAATTATGATGACAAGAGTTCTGATTTAATTATAAATGACATAATAAAAAAGTTTATATTAAAAAATAAAAAAATTATATAACTATTAATTGAAGTAATTAAATTATATTATACAGATTAGGCAGCATATCTATGGTTTAAAATCTTTTTCTTAAAAAATTAAATTTAAAACGAAGGTGCTCAAAAGTAATAAATATAATAATAGTAAAAGATATACGATTAAATGACCACAGATAAGAAAAAAATTAATAATCAAAGTATAGATTTATTTAATTTAGACGAAGATTTATTATTGCCTCATATAAGAAAACCTAAAAACAATCCAAAAAATGAGAAAAATAATAAAAAATTAGAAGATAATAAAGAAGCTTGGAAAAAATCTAACGAATACATTAATAAACTTAGAAAAGAAGGAAAAAATGAAGAAGCAGATCTTATAGAATTTAAAAGGGATGTATTTAATAATGATATAATATGAGAGGATTATAAAATTTCAAACGTAATTATTATGAATACAAGTATAAAAAAACAAGATATAAATGCAAATAGAGATATAAGCATTGACCTATTGATAAACAAAGAAAGAAAGTTAAGATGGAAGGAAATATCTGAATTTTTATTAAGAGGATCTAAAGAAAAAGAAAATAAAAAAAATTTACTTAAAAATATTAAATTAGATCTTGAAAAACTTGATGGGCCAAGCGCCCTTAAGTATATAAGGTATCATTTTGATGGAACTGCTCCAGTTATATCTGCATTATATAGATTAGATAATGAAAGCGAAAACGATCTAAGTAATGCATATTTAAAATTAGATAAAAAAATAAGTTATACAAGCAATTTAGGTAACACATTAATGCAGACAACACCAATTATTGACGAATCAATAGAGCATACTAAAAATAATGAAGAAATTTCACTGAATATAATAAAAGAAATAGTAATACCATCTATTATTAAGTTGCTTTAATTATGACTTTAGCAACTCCTAGATAATGAGCAATAATCAAAAAATATAAATAACTTAATTATCCTGTTTATCCTTTTCAAATTCTTCAGCTGCATAAGCTATAGATTCATCTTTGTCCTTTTTCAACCTTTGGAGAATTTCATCACTTATTTTTTCATTCTGCAATAAACCAAGTTTTACAAAACTACTAGCATTTATTGAAAAATCTTCAAGGATATCTTTAGGAGTTGAAGGATTAGTTGCAACATCATAAACAACCAATTCATCTTCATCTTTTGCAAGTTTTATAAGCAACTCTGCAGGTGTATCTGGATCCTCTGCTGCAATTTCTCTAACTGAACTAACTGGAGAATTCGCATACTTATAAAGTTTTTCTATGTGGTTTTTATCTTTATCCTCGCTCATTTATTTCACCAAAGCTCTTTAACAATGTTAACTCGAAATTTAATATTTTATTTTTATACACTAATAATATATTAAGCATCTATTAACTATTAATATTTTTATTAGAAATATTTATAGCATTTATTTTTATATTTCCTACTCCTAATATCGTCAAATTATAAATCTCATTTGATTTGGGCGTAAGTTTTATCGTTTGGTTAATCCTTTCTATTATATCTGGATTAATGTTGTTATCATTTATACAAAATTTAGAATAACAAAAAGGACCCATATATCCAATTACCTTAATTGTATAATGTGAATTACTATAGAGATAAACTTTATCATTGATAAAGTATGATTTGTTAATATATTTACTGTAATTTTCAAAAGTGTTTGTTAAATTAAGGTTTATACTTTCAAAGCTACTATTTAAAGTTATACTCATATTATAAAAAACATCTCTTGGTGTATTTATATTAAGAAGTACTGTGGGTTTACTGATTGGTAGTTTACCACTGAAAGATAGCAAAAGTAAAAATATAATTATAAATGCTATAACGATTAATAATATAGAAATTATATATTTCTTTTTCATTTCCTTTCCTCTTAATATAATTTTTACCAAAAGTATAAATATTGGAATATTTATAACTTTTTTGATCAATTATGAAAAACGAAATTAAAAAGATCTATTATCTCAATATAGATGAATTTATAAAATTTAGAAATTTACAAGAATCCCTATATAAAGAAATAGATGAGATTTATAATTATCCAGAAACGTATTTAACTGCAGTTGAATTTGCCACCTTGGAATCTAATACAATGCAAAATTTAACAAAAGTTAGGAAAAATGAATACCCGTCAGATAAAATAAAAATATTCACTAAAAATTACGATTTAAAAAACAATATTAATGAGGATAAATTAACATCACCTAAAGATATATCTATAAGAGTAGATGAAATAACAAAATTAGAATCAAAACTTATAGAATCAAAATCAAATGATCTAATCGTTGAAGAGGAATTTGTAAAATCTGGTGGTATAATAGATATAAATAATAAAAACTATTTAATAGAAAAAACAACCTTTAAGGAATTTCTAAGCAATCCAATTTTAGTTAGTTTATATTCTATTAATGAAAATGATGAGGTTACAATTATAAAAGAGAAAAACGGAAATACCTATGATTATAAACCAAAGGAATTCATATCATTAACCTTTGATCAAAATAAGCTTTTATTCAGTGCAGAATCTTATATATCGTTAGGAGAACTACAAGATTCAAAAATAAAAGTAGTTAAGAGCAAAGTAAAAAATTTAATAGATAAAAAAATAGCTGAAAAAGAAAAGAATAATGGGGATATCCAAAATATAAATTATTATAAGGATAAGGAAAAAGTAACAAATATCCTTTATAACATATATGATAAAAATAACTATATAAAAGTAAATATAGAATTTAACTTCAAAAATGAAAATAGCTTTAAATGGTATATAAAAGAATATTCTGAACTTATTTGTGATATAAATAAAATAATTCTGAAAGAGCAGAAACTAAATTACTTAAAAAAGTATGGGACACTGTAAATATTTATTTACCTAATCATTACAAGCATTAAAAAGTTGATTTTATGTTAGAATGTAGTATATGTCATACAAAAATATTCCTATGTGACCTATGTCAAAAGGATTTTAATGAAGGCAGTCAGGTATACTGTTATGAAGGAGGGCATTATTGTAGTTATGAGTGCGTGCATAATGCATCAGGTCTAAGCTTAGAGGAAGCAGAAAGGGATACATCAGTAGCTACTGCACAAAAAGCTTTTGATTAAAAAATAAATAAAAATATCAATCATTTTCTGCGTATACCTCTTCAGGTAAGTCATCTTTTATATCTATTGAAAATTCCTTATTTTTTATAATTTCTTCTAAAGAGTTATCTTTTACCATAGCGTATTTTACTAAACCTCTAGACATCATATAAGATCCAGGGCACAATATACCTTCTTTTACCGCAACCGTATCTGGTTCAAATCTTAATATCTCCCCCATTGTTGCCTCTTTGCTTCCATAACCATCATTCTCATATTCCTTTATAGTATTATCTGAATCATCAAATATTGTTATGTACTCTGCCATTTCAAGTGGAACCATCTGCTTATCAGAATTATGAGCTATTGCGACTTTCATATTATCACATATATATATTTTGAAAAAAAGCTTTTTATAAAATTGGATGTAATAAATTTATGATAATATATAAAATACTGTTTTATCTATCAGGAGTTGTATTAATTTTATCCCTAAGCATACCATAATAAATTTTTGGATCTGTTCCATAAAAAAAATATCTTAACTCATCAGTATAAAATTTATCCATATAAGGATTTTTACCCGTTTTAATAAAATCTCCGAAATTTGCCATAGTATTATTTGCTGCTACAAATTTCATATAGTTTAGCTGCTTATTAACATCCCTTTTAAACATCTTCAATGAATCAATGCGTTCTTTTTTATCCCATTTGCTCCAATTAAATCCTATGAATTCTATATCTGAAACCACCTTATCATAAGTATTATCGGTTGTTGTAAAATTATAGTAACTTAAACTATCATCATTAGAATAAATGCGCATATTTGCTTTGATAAAGTAATCAAAGTAATCCTTAATAAGAAGCATACTGCTTATCTTATTATAAATATTTTTTCCTATGCTCTCGGAACTCATTAAATAAAGATTTAATAGGTAATTAGCTGAAAATGCTGATTTAGTTAGATTTAACTTATCTTGTTCTATCTTTCCATTAACAATCTGAATACTATCAAACATTTTTATAAGTTTATTAATTGATTCATTATCTAATTCAGAATTACTTAAATTGATATTTATAAGTTTTTTAAATATTGGATCTACAATATCAGGTTTAGTTGTTTTATAAATCAAATTTACCATTTTAGCAGATAAATCTGATTTAATATCCTTATTTACATCTCCTTTTATCCCTGATATTAAATCCAATCCTCCCTTCATTAAGAATCTTGGATCATCCATTAAGTATGCAATTAATTTGTAATATCCATCATCTTTTATACCAACTCTTGATACAACTTTGTACATCAAACTATTTGTTTCATTTTTCATGATGTAATCATATATTTTTAAAATATCGCTATTATCGCTATAATTTATTTTAATTAAGTAAGCAGAAGCTCTAGAATTTTCATTTTTACTACTTGATGCGATATAATCAATTAATTTTTTGTATTTTTGAAGATCCTCATCATTTGGAAAGTAACTTCTAACAATAACCCCTAATTCATTATCTTTTATATTACTAGAATTAAGATTTTCTGTCCAAAAATCTTCAAATAGCTTATGTATATCATAATTGTATCTATCATTTTGAATATCCTTGTCAATAAGTTTACCAACAAGAGATATTGCCATTTCAGATATCTCCTTATCATCTGATTTAGAATATTTTAATGCAAATTCTATTTTATCATAAAATTTATAGATTTCAAAAGTATTCGGTTCTGATACAACCGAATAATTAGTGTTCCTATCCCCTATCAATTTTATTGTATTAATAATTTTCTCTCGTTCACTTTTATCCTTATCCACAAACATACAATATCATTTAATAAGAAAGATTTTTATTTTATCTGTACAGAAAAAGAAAAGTTCGCCAAATGATTAATATGCATTGATTGTTAAATGGAAAAAACTATTTCCTTAAGTATAAACTTGGATGCACACATCTTTCATTGCTATTTCCATCATCATCACAAAACGAATAAAGTAACATTGATTTTCCAACCTTTTCCATAATTATTGTTTTCCAATAAGATGGAGTAGTTACCATATAATAGCTTCCGTTCATTATCTTTGGTTTTTTTACAATAGGATTTAATATCTCTTTTTTAGTCAAATCCATAGAATTCCAAGCGTTATCATTTCTACAGGATATATTTTTATTCTCTAATTTTGAGTTTAAAATTAATTCATACGCATTTGATGTATAAATAAAGTATTTTCCTGCTTTATCTGCTGTCACTATTGCATCTTTTATACTTCCAAAATTTAAGTTTATATGTACATCATCCAATTCGAAATTTTTTAAACTTTCAAAAATGGTAGGATCTTTTGTATTTAAATGAAATGCAGGTGTTAAAGATCCAAAACCTGCCCAGCCTAATTTATCTAATCTGTACAACTGAGTTGCTCCATATATCAATTGGTTTTGATTTATATCATATAAATCCACATTATTTATACTATTATTCCCATTTCTCCTAAGATACTCCAAATGGGATAGTACTTGAGTACCTCCTCCTAATATTCCAAGGTATCTATCAATTCCGTCAATTAATTCAAGGTCATTAAATGTATTTAAAGAATAAACCTCATTAGAATTAAAATATAGGGGTGTATATTTTTTTGAATCTATAAAATCAAAACTATTTAGTTTTAAATCAAAAGATATATGTTTACCTTCATAAGAAATACTTAAATTTACAGGTTTATCTTTTTTCTTAAGGGATTTTCTTATTTTATACATTGAATTTTTCAAATTATAGTAATTATCATGTAGGGTTGATGGACTTTTGTTAGATCCAACATATTTAAAAGCATTATCAAATGTTTCAACAACTTCCTTACTATTTGAAGATATAATAATTTTTGATTTGCCTCCCATATAATCAAATTGTTATAACACCCCAAATATATATACTTATCCCAAAAATAAAAAAGTTAATTTATAAATACAGGATTTAATCAAAAATGTGGCTTTTTATATAAGCTGAACTTTTTAAATATGTGTTTAAAACATCATAAAAATATTTTTCATCTTTGGTAATTAAAACATTTAATAATGCATTATAGGTATCATCTAATAAATTAGAATAACTATCGCAAAATTTTAAATTATGTTTTTCATCTCCTGTAATTTTAAAGCCATCTGAAAAATCTTTAAAATGTACATCTTCAAGAGTTTTTTCTAAATCTCTAATCTTATCCTGATTTTTTTCAAATTCTCTATATAAAGATAAAAACATTAAATTTGTTTTTCTTCTATTATCCTCTATTAAGTCTTCCTTATTTACTCTCCTTTCGCGAATACTTTTTTCCACTTTCTCACTATCATAATATTTTAAGTAAAATTTATAAATTATTTTAAATTGATTGTTTAAATTTATATACAAAATCTATATTAGGTAATTTATTATGAAATTCATATAATATTAATATAAAAATTAATTTAGATAAGAATATAATTAATATTATTTAAGTTTGAAGTATAAAAGGTATGATTAAATGGAATGTCCACTATGTAATTTAGATTTGAAAAATGAAAAAGTTTGGTTTGAAGATGAAAAAATAATAGTTTTAGATACTAAAAATAAAAAGGGTCACAATGGAAGGATTATGGTTGTATGGAAAGAACACACAAAAAACCTTGAACCTAAAGATGAAGAATATTGTAATAAGAAGCTAAAGGAAGTTGCACAAAAAGTATTCTCATATACTAATTATTACGAGATATTCCAAGACAAATATAGTAGTGTAATGGGGCATTGGCACAAGATTGCATCAGATATAAATCCCAATGCAGATGATTTTCTTCAAATACTACAGACCCCAAGATCAATTTATTCAATTGAAGGTAAATTGATAAAAGAATATGATTGATCTAAATTCAGCCACTCAGATAACTATAAATCTTAATGTATCTAATTCTATATGTGATATAAATGGTTATTTTAATTGGGTCTATTCTTTCTGAGATATTGATAATACTAGCTATAATAGTTGTACTTTACATTATATTTAAACTAGGGAATATATTAGCAGCGTTATTAGTAAATACAATAGTGGGGCTTCTTGCACTATTCATATTTAATTCATTATTTGATTTGCACATAGTATACAATTTAATAACGATAATTCTTATCGCAATATTTGGTCTTCCAGCTGCTGGTATTGTAATATTCCTTAAATTCATAGGAATATCCATATGATCTGGTGAAAATTATGATCGAAACTGAAACAAAAATAATTAATTTCGATATTGAAAAATTTAAAGAATCAATGAAAGCAAAAGGTATTGAACATAGTGATAGAAAATTACAAAGAAGGTGGGTGTTTTCACTTCCGTCAAAAAATGGTGAGAATAGATTCATAAGAGTTAGGACAAATGGCGATATCACAACATTAACGTACAAACATCGTGCTGGAGAAACTATGTCTAATACAGAAGAGATTGAGACAGAAGTAAAAGATTTTGATAAAACCAAATCAATAATCTCAAAAATACTGGGTGAAGGAAATTATAAAGAAAATTATAGAACAACCTACAATTATAAAGGTGCCGAAATTACAATAGATGAATGGCCGAATATACCTCCAATTATTGAGGTAGAAGCAGAATCTGAAGAAAAAATATTAGGATTAATAAAAGAGCTAGAAATTGATGGAAGGGTCATAGGTAATGTAGGTATTGGAAATGTATATTCGATTTACAAAGAACAGCCTCCAGAAAATACAAAAGGGCAGCCTTAATAAAAATTAATCATAAAAACGTTTAAATACTTAAAAATTAGAATGTTATTATGGCAAAAATAATTTGTATCGTGATGAGTGGAGAAAAACAGAGGGTAAATATGAGTTTAGCATTTACCAAGAAGATGAAGGAAGATGGGAACGAAATGAGAATCTTGTTTTGGGGACCCAGTGAAAAGCTTATAGCTGAGGACGAAGAGATAAGGAATAAAGTAAAGGATGCCTCCTCATTATTACACCCAAAAGCTTGTATGAATTTCGTAAAAAACATGAATATAGATAGTTCAATACTTGAAGAGAGTATGGAGCTTCTTCCAGCCGCAACTTACATAGCAAAAAGCGTTGATGAGGGTTATACTACATTGACATTTTAATTTTTTTATATAAATAATATTATAGTAACAAATTCTATTTATATATTTTATGCTAAAAATATATATTATGTCAGCAGATGAAGTTAATATAAATCAAAAAAATTTTAGAAAACAGTATTCAAAATTAGAAACTTCAATAACTATATCTATAATAATACTATTAATATTTGTACTTATTACTATCGGTATAATAAATAATCCTGTGTACTATATTGAGTATCTTATTACATTAGCTATATCTGTAATACTGTTTTTGCATATAATCAATTCTTTATTAAACCTTAATAGTCTAAAAAGACAGATAAAAAAGGAGGATTAATAGTAATGCTTAAAATAAATTATTATTTTAAAAATGAATTTATCTAATTTTTGTAATCATTTTTAAATTTTTCAAACAAATTATCATTGGTATTATAATGCTGCTATTAACTGATTATATAATAATTAATTCAACTATTTATTCAATTATTGTGTTTTTATCGATTATACTAATAGCAATTGCAATTTATGTAATGTACTTTTTAATAAAAGCATTCGGTAAAAAAATAGATTCAATTTCATTTAATTATACTGATATAAGCAAATATACTAATTTTATAACACTATTTTATACACTCATAGGATTAATTGGTATTTACTATATCGTAGACAAGCTGATGTTTAATTTTAATTACAAAAATGAAATTATAGAATTCATATTAACTTCATTTATAATAATTGTGATAATAATCACTTCAATTGTATATCTAATGGTAAATAGAAGTTTAAATAAAAGAAATAAAAATAAAGCTTAAATATTTGGTTATTTATAAAGTTATTAAATTTTATTTGATAAAATATCTTTTGTGATTTTATGGAGAACGATAATAATGATACATTGAAGAATATTTATTCTCAAAATTTTAATGATGTAGTTTCAAATGAACAAAAGAATGTTCCACAAGGTAGTAGACAAGGAAGTTCAACAAATATTTACCTTATAATTGTTGTAGCGATAATAGTATTAATCGCAATAATAGGTGTATATTTAACAATACATAAAACATCTAATACAAATATAACAGCACTAAGCACAAATAACAGTGTAAATCATAACATACATGATGAAAATATAACTTTTGAAGGTTCTGGATACAATAAAAACTACAAAATATCAAAATATTTGAATGGGTCAATAAAGTTAGATATGGCTTCTGGAAATAGCGGCTATGTTTCTGTAACTATAATTGGAGCGAATGGTAAAACTTACTTTTCAAATAGCACAGATAACTGGTGTATCAGTAGTGATCCAGCAACATACAATTTAGTTTTACCTCCAATGAATTATACTATAAGTATGGGAACTGGTAGTGGTGGAGGAGAGTGTGGAAATGCTGAACTACAAATAAAAAAACAATAATTGTTTTATCCTAAAATAAATTTTTTTAAATTTTTCATTTCATTTATTCTGATAGAAGCATAACCTCTTATTGGAAATCTCGCAACAAAAACTTTTGATTTGTATAAATTATCTTGAAATCCAAAATTAAAATTTTTTTTACCTGAAAATTTAGAGTAAGTAATTTTTCCTATAAAACAAACAATCTTTGGTTTTTTTCTTTTTATAACCTCCCTTATCTTAAGCACTCCTTTAACCTCCTCACCATTTTTTATCATTGTTGTATCCTTTGTAGGCCTATCTATTATATTCAGCAAGCCAAATTTATAAAATTTTGAGAATTTTGATAAATAAATCTCTTTGAGTTTCTTATCATTTTTTATATTATCAATTCCTTCACTTATCAATCCTGATTTTTCTAATATATACCAAAACATCTTATTATTTGAAAAAGGGATGCCTTTAGAATAAGATCCAGGGTGCGGATTTATACCTATAAAAAGTATATTCGCATCCTTTGGTACAAAATATTTTATCATTTATGCACCTCGCTATTATTTACCTGCTTTAATATATCATCACGTTTTTCAAACTTTTTACGATAAAAAAGATTATAGGTTACCCTTCTCATAAGTCCTTTACTTATTAAAAATAATATACATCCAAAAAAAGTTTCAGCAGTACCTTTAAAATCTTTAAATTTAATATCAATATTAAATAACCTTGTAGATATAACGAGATACCTTAATC
>JAKACK010000012.1 GCA_021821445.1 Microcaldota archaeon
ATTTATATCCTTACTTGAATTTAAGGAGCTATAAGCATAATCAAGAAAATCCATCAAGTTTACATTACTTTTTTGATAAACCTTTAATAATATAGGATTAGACACATTTGTTGGTGGTGTTGTTGTTACATTCAAACTTACTGTATTAGCTCTTGATATATCAGGTGCAAGTTTATAAGATACCAACAATATAACCACAATTAAAACTATTACCGCTATTATAATAGGTGTATCGTTTTTAGGCTTCTTTTTAGGTAAATTATTTTGAGGTTCTTGATAATATCCTTTTTGTGTAGGTCCATTATTTCCCTGTGCTCCATTTTCAAAATAAGATTCATTCTCATTTTGATAAATATTGTTGTTATTTGGTTGCGGATTTTCATCAAATATATCAGCTGGTATATAATCACTCCAAAATATTACAGATTATATATTTTTATATAACTATTTAGATTTTTTGGAAATAATAAATTATTAGTAAATTAAAACTTATAAATAAATTTTAAATTTTCAATAAAAATAAATTAATCTTAAAAGGAAGTGTCCAAAAATGATTCAAACCCAAAAAATTAAAACAATAAAAGAGCTTTCAGAATTAACAAAAACTATGGATAAATTTGGAAATGAAATTGTTTTTGAGAGAGCTAGTGAAGGGTATGATTATAATAAAAATACCAGATTGGATGTACTGATAATAGGAGAAGCACCTGGTTACGATGAAGTTAGAATTGGTAAGCCTTTTGTTGGTAGAAGTGGTAAGCTTTTAGAAGAATGGCTTAAACTTTTAGAAATAAAAAATTTTGTGATAACAAATGTTTCTAAAAGCCATCCCATAGATCCTATTACAAAAAAGAATAGAAGACCTGATATAGATGAAATAGAATATTGGAAACCTATATTATACAAAGAGATAGAATTGCTTAATCCTAAGCATATACTATGCTTAGGTGATACATCATATAGAACTTTGACAAATTCATCTGAAAGTATAACTAAAGTGATAAAAACCGAGCAGAAATTCTATTATGAAGGTATTCCAATTTTTGTTTATTTTCATCCCTCTTATATATTAAGAAATGGTAATTATGATTGGAAACCAGATATCTTAAGCCTAAATAGAAGATTTAATCAAAAAGAAGGTCAAATAAGGTTATAAAAACATCTATTCAAACCTTTACATATACCTTAAAATAAATAACGAAGCCTAATTTTATACATATCTAATGAATAACATATACAAATTTTTAAATTTAATAGATTGATTTTTAATATATGATATCTTATTTTATAATAGAACGTATATTTAAATATTTTTATAATAAAACAAATCTGATATGATGAAATCCCAGGCTGCAATGGAGTACCTGATGACATATGGGTGGGCAATTCTTGTCATTGCAGTTGTACTCGCAGCACTTTATTCTCTTGGAATATTCAACCCAAACACATTTGCACCTAAGGCATCTGCAGGTTCCTGCGAAGTTGTAAGACCTTTCGGTCCAGGTACAACAACAGACGTTCATCTTGAAGGTACTTGCACAAATATGTTACCAAAATATGTCGCCAGTTTTAACGGAAAAAACAGCTACATAAGTGCACCAGTTGGAACTTGGCTTGGTACTAACCACGCTTTCACTGTAATTGCATGGTATTATAGCCCTACAGGTGGTGGTCAGATAGTAAATATTTGTACATCACCAACTTGTGGTAGTTGGTCTACTCCTTTTATAGGATATTATAATACCAATAGTTCAACATACGCTTGGATAAATGGTCCACCTAGATTATGGAATAGCACTCATTTTGGTAGCTGGTATTTTGCTGCAATATCATATTCTGCTAGTTCAAGCACTGAAATATTATTTATAGATGGGAAGGATGTTGCCTCTGGAAGAGGTGGATACAGTTCATCAAACGAATTTGATTATGCAACTATAGGAGCAGATCCTACAGGGCAACATTATGGTAATATATATTTTAATGGTTCTATTGCAAATGTTCAAATATATAATACATCTCTTTCAGCTAACCAAGTACAGGCACTTTATCAAGAAGGAATAGGAGGAGCTCCAATTGAATTAACACATCTTGTAGGATGGTGGCCACTCAATGGAAATACAAATGATTATTCGGGCAATAAAAATAACGGAAAAGCAGTAAATGTTGGTTATTCATCAACTTGGTACAAAACCTATTCTGCACCCTGATAAAATATAATATTATAAATTAGATAAATGACGAAGTTGGCTTGTTTTTGTATAATGCATTTAAAAACCTTTATTACTAAATAAATATGGATATGGAGTGGTGTAAATGAAATACATAAAGAATAGTTTGGAAGAAGGAATGGAATTGGACTTAAAAGTCGATGCAAAAGATCCTCATGGAGAAGGGATAGCAAGAGTGGGGGACTTTGTTATATTTATAAAAAACGCAAAGACTCGTATAGGTACGCATTATAAAGTTAAAGTAGTAAAAATGAACAGAACTTTTGGTTATGCTCAATTAGTTGACAAGGATAAACAATTCTTTGGAAACGGAAGCCTTTTTGAACTTTAAATTAATAATTAATTTATTTGATGTTTTATTTTTATATGTTGTATTTTTATAGATTTTCAACCGATTACATATATGTATTTTTTTATTTAATTTAAATTATCGATTTGTAATTAGAGGGGTATAAATGAACGAAAAAGAAATAACTAAATATATGAAAGGAACTACAACAGTAGGAATAGTTTGCAAGGATGGTGTTGTTTTAGGTGCTGATTCAAGAGCTACTATGGATACTTTTATAGCGAGTAGAGAAGCTAGAAAGGTATGGCAAATAGACGATAATTTAGGTATGACTATTGCTGGAGGAGTTGGTGATGCAGAAGAAATAATAAGAGTTATAAAAATTCAAAATGAAATTTATAAAATGAATGAAAATAAAGTAATGGCCCCAAAGACCGTAACAAACCTATTATCTATAATATTACAACAGAATAAGATGATGCCTTTTATGGTACAGCTTATAGTTGGCGGAGTAGATGCGGAAGGGAAGCCAGGACTATATAATTTAGATCCTGTTGGGGGATATACAGAAGAACCACAATTTACCTCTACCGGAAGTGGTTCCCTTGAAGCATTGGGTTACTTAGAAGAAGCTTATAAAGATGGCCTTTCAGTTAAAGATGGCATAAAAATTGCAAGAAGAGCAGTTTCAATTGCTATGAGCAGAGATTCAGCTACAGGAAATAACATACTTGTTGCAGCTATAACAAAGAATGGTTATAATGAGTATTCAGGTAAGGATCTTGAGAAAGCAGCTCAAGCATCCAAATAAATAAATTTTGTTTTTTTCTGATGCTTTTTTTAAATGTGGGATATGGATATTAATGAATAATTTAAGTAGTGATTTTCTTGGAAGATAAAGACGAAAAAATAGACTTATCAAAAGTAAGAACAAGTGAAATTTTTGAAAAAATAGAAGATATGCTTCCAGCTACAGCTGATTTTGTTAAAGCAGAATTTGAAGGACCAGATATAGTTGTGATAGTGAAGAACATAAGAGCAGTTTATAAAGATGAATCAGTTGTAAGAAATATTGCATCACAGATAAAGAAAAAGTTGATTATAAGATCTGATAGTTCAGTACTGATGAATCCTGAAAAGGCATTAGATTTAATAAACTCTTTAATACCTAAAGAGGCAGGTGTTACTGGTATAAAATTCTCACCTGATTTTGGTGAAGTCAATATAGAAGCACTTAAACCAGGTCTTGTCATAGGTAAAGGAGGTTCAACATTAAAAAGTATAATAACGGAAACAAATTGGTCTCCAAAAATATTGAGGACTCCAACAATGAATAGCGATACGATTAAAGGTGTAAGACAGCTTCTTTATAACGAGAGCAGCTTCAGAAAGAAATTCCTTTTGGGTGTTGGTAAAAAGATAAATAATGTTATTATGAAAAGTGAGTGGCTCAAAGCTACAGCATTAGGTGGATTCAGAGAGGTTGGAAGAAGCAGCCTTTTATTAGAAACTCCTAATTCAAAAGTTATTGTAGACTGTGGAATAAGCCCTGAACCAGGTATAAAAGGACTTGATGCAAATGCAGGTTCTGAAGGAAACCGTGCTTTTCCATATTTGGATAGTGCTAACCTCACCATGAATGATATAGATGCGGTTATATTAACACATGGGCATATGGACCATATAGGATTCGTACCTTACTTATTCAAATACGGTTATGAGGGTCCTGTTTATTGTACTCCCCCAACTAGAGATCTAGCAGCATTACTTTTAACAGATTATACAAAATTAGTCGCAAGAAGTGGAGGTACACCTCTTTACGATGAAAAAGATATAAGAAAAATGTTAACTCATATGATAACTAGGGATTATAATGAGGTTACAAATGTTACTGATGAACTTAAATTGACATATCACAATGCTGGGCACATATTGGGTAGTGGAACGGTTCATTTACATTATGGAGAGGGTATGTACAATATAGTTCATTCCGGTGATATGAAGTACGGATTTACAAGATTGTTCGATCCTGCTGTAACTGATTATCCAAGAATAGATGCATTCTTCACAGAGAGTACTTATGGAGGTCCTAAGGATATATCAACTGATAGGCATGATTCCGAAAAGAGGCTTATGGATATAATAAAAAGAACAACAGATAATGGTGGAAAAGTTTTAATACCACTATTCGCAGTTGGAAGAAGCCAGGAGATACAGCTCGTAATTGAATCTTACTTTAAAAGTTATGGACTTGATGTTCCCGTATACTTGGATGGAATGATCATAGAGGCTAACGCTATACATACAGCTTATCCTGAATACTTAAAAGAGGGGCTTAGAAGGAGAATTTTGAACAACAATTCACCTTTTGAAAGTGAAATATTCGAAGTTATAAAAGGAGAAAGAGAAAATGTATTAGACGCACAAGGACCCGCGGTTATATTGGCGAGTGGAGGTATGCTGAATGGAGGTGCTAGTGTTGAGTACTTCAAGAGGCTTGCAGAGGATAAAAGAAATTCATTAATTTTTGTAGGTTACAATAGCGCAAATTCGTTAGGTAGAAAAATACAGAATGGTGTTGATGAAATTCCATTGCCCGATGAAAACGGCAAATTTGTGAATACAAAAATAAATATGGGTATAAATACAGTTGAAGGATTTTCTGGGCATAGTGATAGAAGGCAACTCGTAGATTTTGCAAAAAGACTTACAGTTAGACCTAAAAATGTTTTCACGATGCACGGAGAGGAATCAAAATGTGTGAATTTAGCAGATAATTTGGGCAGAACACTTCATGCAACAGCAAGAGCACCAATGAATTTGGATACGATAAGATTGAAATAATAAATCTTTTATACCAAATTTTTATCTTATTCAACAAATATTAGCTTAACTAATTTAAGTCCTTTTATCCAAATATTAATGGTGAAAAATATGGACGAAGAATCAATTGCTAAAGAATATTTGAAAAAGTACGAACTACCACAGTTGCCTTATAAACTAGATGCATTAGAACCTTATATAAGCAAAGATATAATGGATTTGCACTATAATGGACATCATAAGGGATATGTGAACAGCAGCAACTCATTCGTAGATAGATTCAACAAGGTTATAAAGGGAGATCTTCCAGCAGGAGATTATGATATGCAGGGTCTCATGAGAGGAATGGTATTCAATATCAACGGGCATAAACTTCACTCTCTTTACTGGAAAAATATGGCACCAAATGGTGAAAAAGGAGGTTCAACACCAGGTGGACAGCTTGCAGATATGATAGAAAAACAGTATGGAAGCTTTGACAAGTTCAAATCACTTTTCAATGAAGCTGCAAATTCACTTCCAGGAACAGGATGGACAGTACTTTATTATGAAACTGAAAATAAGAATCTTCAGATAATGACATTTGAGAACCATTTCCAGAATCATATCGCAGAACTTCCTGTACTTATGATAATGGATGAATTCGAGCATGCTTACTACCTTCAGTACAAGAATAAAAGAGCAGACTATGTAAACGCATGGTGGAACATAGTAAATTGGGAGGAAATCGATAACAAACTCAGAAAAGTAATGAATGATAAATAATCATTCTTTTTTATTTTTTAAATTTAAGCAAGCTTTTTTTCTTCATTAAAAATATACCTCTTATTTTAGACAAATCTTTAAATATTTTTATAATAAAACAAATCTGATATGATGAAATCCCAGGCTGCAATGGAGTACCTGATGACATATGGGTGGGCAATTCTTGTCATTGCAGTTGTACTCGCAGCATTATATTCTCTTGGAATTTTTAATCCTAACACATTTGCACCTAAGGCATCTGCAGGTTCTTGCGAGGTTGTAAGACCTTTTGGTCCAGGTACAACAACAGACATTCACCTTGAAGGTACTTGCACAAATATGTTACCTAAGTATGTTGCAGTCTTCAACGGTGGCCCAACTACAAATATTAGCATAGCACATGCTTCATTCCCAAAGGTGGGGGTATCTATAACTGCTTGGGTTTATAGTGGTTCACCTAATCCAAGTACAATCTTTTCTAATGGTCAAGATGATTGGCATGGTGGAATATCTTGGCAATTAGGTATATGTAGTAAATATGCATGTGTAAAAACACCGAATGTTGCAGGAGGAGGAATCTACAACAGCAATTTAGTTATACCTCAACATATATGGACGTTTGAAGCAGCAACAATTGCTCCAAATGGTAGCAAAGCTATATATACTATCTATGTTAATAACCAAAATCAAACAGTTACTGCAAATGCTCCTGATCCAAACACACAGAACTGGTTGTATATAGGGACAGGTTTTGATAATTCTCCAATTGTACAATATAAAACCTTTTCAGGTAGTATTTCAAATATCCAAATTTATAACACAACCCTTTCTACAAATCAAATACAAGCACTTTATCAAGAAGGAATAGGGGGAGATCCCATAGAACTTACACATCTAATTGCATGGTATCCACTAAACGGAAATGCAAACGATTATTCAGGAAACAAAAATAATGGTAAAGAGCACAATGTAGGCTATTCATCTACTTGGTACAAAACCTATTCTGCGCCATAAAAAACATTAATTAATAAAAATAAAGTTAAATAGTCAATTAAACTTTCCTGAGTACTCTTTTCCTAATCCAAAGGATGATAAATCAAATATGAGTGTTTTCACTACTGTCATCTCCTCTATTGATTTTCCAATACCCTCTTTTCCTTCACCCGAGTACTTTATTCCCCCGAATGGGAAATTTGATGTTCCGTGTGATGGTGCTACATTCAAACTCATATTTCCTACTTTTACTCTATCCATAACTTTGAATGCTTCTGATATGTTATTTGTAAATACACACCCATCAAGTCCGTATTTTGAATTATTTGATACCTCTATTGCATCATCTATATCCTTAACTTTTATAACAGTAACAACTGGACCAAATGTCTCTTCATTCGCTATTATAGAATCTTTTGTAACATCAGTTAATAATGTAGGTTCGTAATAGCAGTTGTTATATTTTCCACCTTGTACTAAATTGCATCCTTTTGAGATTGCATCTTTTACCATCGAATCGATTCTTTCCGCCGATTTTTTGTTTATCAAAGGACCCATATTGACAGAATTATCTTCTATAGGATTTCCCATTTTGAAATCTGACATATGCTCTTTAAGCTTCTCTACAAATTTTGAGTATATATCTTCAACTACGAGAATTCTGCTTATCGCATCACATCTTTGTCCTGATAATGATAACGAACCTTTTACACATTCTTTTGCAGCTAAATCTAAATCAGCATCCTTTAAAATTATTGCAGGTGCTTTACCACCTAATTCCATATGCAATTTCTTTATTCCTGCAACATTTGTTATATGTTCTCCTACTTCAGTACTTCCTGTAAAACTGATCATGTTTATTTGATTATTTTCAATTAGATAATCTCCAGTTGAACTTCCACTTCCTGTTACAACTTGCAAAACACCTTTTGGCATACCTGCTTTTCTGAATATTTCTGCTAAAGCCAATAAAGCTATTGGATCTGCACTTGGCGGTTTTATTATTATTGAATTTCCTCCAAGTATAGCAGGTATTATTTTATTAGCTGAGGTATAAACAGGATAATTGAATGGAGATATTCCAAGTACAACACCAATTGGCTTTCTAACAAGAACTGCTGATCTTCCAACTGTATCCTGAGCTAAATCTCCAGGTATAAATTCACCTTTTAATGAGTATAAATCCTGTTCAGAAAGTTCTAATCTCCTTATTAATGTTGTTATCTCACCTTCAGCAGCACTTTTTGGTTTTCCTGCTTCTATCATTATTATATTTACTAATTCATCTTTTTTACTTATAACTTCTGATTTTACTTTATTGAGCAATTCAATTCTATCTATTAAAGACATTTTTTCTATTTCCTTTTGTGCCTCAACAGCATGATTAACCATACTATCTATGTTATCGTGATTTGCTACACTAATTCTTCCAATAACCGAACCATCTAAAGAAGATACAACATCCTGCTTTTTATCTGAATTAATCCACTCTCCGTTTACAAGCATCTCAAATTCTGGTATACCTTCATTTACACTGTATATATCATTAAAATATTCACTTAATTTCAAATCTACCATGTACTCATCCATTTATAATATTTAGATAAATATATACAATAAAACTTAATTTAAATTTCCCTAAATTTTTATTAGACACATAAACTTTTTACAAAAATAACAATAAAAATATGAATAATATTTACTAAATCTATTCAGTTTGTGTTATATTTATCCAATTACATATTTTATAGTGGTTTGCTAATTACTTTTTTGAGTTAAAGAAATCTATAATCTCCGCCTTTACCTCGTTTGAACTCTCACCATGAGTTGATAGAGAAGCCACAAGTCCGCGTATTTTTGATTGATACTCATTTCCAGTTGCACCAATATCTTTAAACATCGGATATGAGTCAAGCCTCCATCTTCTTACCATTGTATAGAATTCTTTAGCATTCTTTAACTCATCTTTTTCAATATTACTAAGATTACCATAGTTGAATTCCTCTCCTGAATCAATTGCAGAAGTAAAATCAAATACAGTGCTTTCATTACCCTTGAATATATCATGTAGTTTCTTATCCATAGTTGTTATTGCATATCCTTCACATATCACTGTATTAACTAAAGTGTAGCACCAGCCTGCTCTCATAAGGTTTAAAACCATCAATTTTTTTGTTTCCAGTGCTTCCTTGTTTTCTAATTTATTATTTTCTTCTATGTAATGTTTTGCTTTTGCTAAAAGCATATTAGAAACATCATCTACCATTTTGGGATTAAATGATTTTGCAGCTTCTATAGCTTGTTGCGATAACTTATTCATTTCAGGATCTTTATTATTTAATAAATACTGTCTGTAAATAAAATATTTTGGTCCGCTACCATATATTATCTGCTTGTTATCAATTTTATTTCCTAAATGCTTTTGCAGCTCTGCAAGATTCATCTCTTTATCTGAATAATATATTATCATATTATCAAATTGTTCGTAGTATGATTTGGTATTATCAATTTCTGTCATTTTGCTGAAATCATATATAAACGAATAATCAAGTGTGGGTGTTGTATTTAGCACCGGTGGTAAAGTATCACTTTTATACACCATCCCACTTGAACCATCTACAACCACATTATCCCCATTTTTCAACTTACTCATGATATCTGGTACTCCTACTACACACGGTATCTTAAGCTCTCTAGCCAATATTGCAGCGTGAGAAAGTATTCCTCCATCTTCAGTTATTATCCCTTTTGCCATTTTTATAGTTTCAGTAGAATACTCCGTTTCAAGCACCTCTGCAACTAAAATAGAATCATCAGGTATTATATCATTTGGTCCATTTACAAGTGCCACTTTACCTTTCGCAACTCCTCTAGAAGCAGCATGCCCCTTAAAAACATCCGTAGCATTGTTGACTTGTGCATGTTGATTATAAAAGGACTTATGTGTTGTAATTGGTCTACTCTGCAGTACATATATCTTACCATCTTTTATGGTCCATTCTATATCCTGCGGTGCACCGAATAATTTTTCTATTTCTTGTCCTATTGAACCCAATCTCTCCAAAGTTTCTTTATCAAGAAAATTTTTAATATCCTTATCATTATTCGTGGTTTCTATTCCATTATTTTTAATTCTTATAGCATTAGACTGCTTTGTATAATCTGAGCTTTCAATTGCATGCTTGTTATTATCATATGTGAATTTGCTAGGAGTTATCTTACCAGATACCAATCCTTCATTAAGGCCAACAACAGCCTCAATCAGGGTCTTTTCATCAAAAGTGTTTGGATCCATTGTGAACATAACTCCTGATGCGTCTCCTATTATGAGCTCCTGTATTATTACGGCCATTTTTACGCTCTCTAAATTTTTTCCTGCGTTTTTACAGTATGAAAGAACATCATTGGTAAATGTTGATGCATAAACCTCTTTTATGGCTGCTTCAATATTTTCTATACCTTTTACATTTATCACTGTTTTGAATCTACCTGCAAAGCTTGCTTTTCCTGAATCCTCTATAGTGGCAGAGCTTCTCACCACTAAAGGTAGATCAGAAATATTATTTTCTTTTAGCTTCTTTTCAATACCTTTTAATAACTCCTCTGGCAAGTTAGAATTCTTAAATTTATCCACAATTGTATTAAAATCTAAAGGGTCTGCCTTATTAGATTTTATAATCTCTTCTATACTACTACTTTTAAGGAACTCATCAAATGCAACTGTGGTTATAACAAAACCTTTAGGAACATCAAATTTTGATGAAAGTTTGAGCAACGAGCTTCCCTTTCCCCCAACTATATCATTTTGCGCTTCAGCACCAGAATTTAAATTAATAAACTGTTGCATTATTTTATTCATATGATCACAATTATCCTATTTTAGCTGTTACATCAAATTATAAAGTATAAATAATTGTATATAATAAAATATATATATTTTCAATCAATTACCGTGAATATAAAAAGGATTATTAATAATAAATAATTTTGATTAATATCTGGTATAATAAGCTAACAAAGATTTTTAACATAATTAAGCGATGCAATTATTATTACCATAAATTACAGTACCATTTTTTAATCTGAAAACATTCAAAATTTTACCTAAATAATAATTTTAAAATAAAATTATAAAAACCTAAATAAAAAATTCAATTGGGATAATTTTGTGGATTACTAATACTGAACATAAAGAAAAGATTAAGAGATTTTACGATTGGCTTGCAATTGCAAATGATGTACTTGTAGGTATGGAGTTTTTAGTTGGAAGTATATTATTTTTACCAGGACACAATGCAACTCTCGGTGTATATTTATTCATAATAGGTAGTGCTCAATTACTTATAAGACCATTCATACAGATAGCTAAAAGAGTTCACCTTTTCATGGTAAAAGTAGAAAAGGAAGTTGATGCAAAATTATAAATGTAAAATAGGGTAAAGTTATAAAAAATTTAAATTAAAATGTAAAATAGGTAATATAATTGGTAGTTATTGATAATTCCAAAGCAAAGAAAATTAATTCTAAAAATAAAAAAGTTAGTGGTAAAAGAACAACAAAAATTCCTGTAACTCCAGTAAAATCTAGGGCAAACAAGAATAAAAAGAGTTCATCTTTCAGCAAAAATCCAAAAACCCAAAAGATAATACAACATAACGAATTCGCTTCAAAAAATATAAAATTAAAAAATATTGCAATAAAACTATTTGTTTTTGAAATTATAATTCTATTTGTATTAAGTGCTATAACTATCCCAGCTTCATTGGGAAAGACTTTAAAATCATCATTTAATTCAGTAGCTGGAAAAATATACAATCAGTCATACCCTAATATGGTATTCAGTATATTTTCTCATAACCTTGAAATTGCAACAGGCGAAATTGTACCTGTAGTTGGTCCAGCATATTTTACATTATCTGCCGGTGTTACATCTATAACAGCCGCTTATGTTGGAAAAGCTAAAGATTTATCAGGACCATTGATAATGCTAAATCTTTTTATCCTTCCAGATACTTGGTTGGAATTGCCATCTTATGCAATTGCAGCTGCTGAAAGTATAATGCTGATAATTGCTTTATTAAATCATTCTTTTAGAGATGAATTAAAAAGAGCATTATTTGTATGGGTATTCATAGCGATAGATTTATTCACAGCAGCTAGCATAGAATCAGGGGTATTAAAATTAGCAAAAACACCAATACTCGCATTAGCTCTTTGGATACCTACACTGATAATAGTATCTATATTCATTATGATAGCAAACAAAGAGGGTTTTTTCAAAATAATACCTATAAACAATCAAAGTAAAACATCAAGAAACAGAAAAACCCGAATTGCAAGCACTATTTAAAAAATTTAGTTTTAAATAGGAACGTTACATAATAAAAATTCTTCCAATCTAATTATTAATAATGATAAAAATAAATATAGGAGATAAAGCAGATGTAAATGCACAGACAATAATTACAGGTAGGGGCTGTGTCATTGGACAAAGCGGTTCTGGAAAATCCTATTTAGTTGGTGTTATAACCGAAGAATTATGCTTAAACAATCTCCCTTTTATGATAATAGATACAGAAGGGGAATATCATAATCTAAAACTTAAATTTGATGCTATTTGGGTAGGAAATGATGAAAAGGCAGATTTAGGTTTTGGTATAGATTATTCCGATTTAATACACAGGAGTATAGATGATCTCGTACCTATAATATTGGATGTATCCGATTCAAGTGATAGCTCAGCTATTGTATCAGAGGTACTTTCAAAACTATATGAAATTGAAACTATAGAGCATAAACCCTACTTAGTTATCGTTGAGGAAGCAGATAAATTTGTTCCACAGGTTGTCAGATCAAAAAATATAAATGTAATAGAAGAACTAAGTGTAAGAGGTAGAAAAAGAGGTATAGGTTTATTGATAGCAACACAAAGGCCTGCCAATGTAAGCAAAAACGTACTATCTCAATGTTCTTACGGATTTATAGGAAAAATGACAATACAGAATGATATAAATGCTATAGATATACTTTTAGAGAGTGAGGAGGATAAGAGAATCTTAACAAGGTTAACGGTTGGAGAATTTGTGTCTTTTGGTTTAGGATTCAATCAAATAATAAAGGTAAAAGAGAGGGTGATAAAACATCTCGGTGAGACCCCAATACTTGCAGTACAGAAAAAGATAGATAGTTTCGATGATATATTAAATGAGATAAAACATTCAGAGGATAAAGTTTACAAGGAGGTTGAAGATATAAAAGAAAATCCAAAACCAATAAAAAAACTCACAAAAGAAAGAAAAAAAGAGGGCATAAATTCAGACATATTAGAAGCAAATATACTTCAAGGTAATTATACAATGGAAGATGCCCAAAATTATGCTAATTCAAAAGTATCTGGTTTGATAAATTCAAAATTCTTAAAATACCAAATTGAAATGGTGGATAAGGTATATATTCCCGCATTGTACTCAAAACTTTACATACAGACAAAAAATTTATCAGTTGTCAAAGAAAATTACGCAGTTATAGGTTTCAATGGAGAAATATTCAAGATAAATCAGAAGAATTTTCAAATAATAAGAAAACCTGATATAAATCTAAAAGGTGAAGAATTATCAGATGTAGAAAAAGCAATTTTGTACTTAATCAGGGGATACAATAAAATTTCTCTTGAAAAAATAATAAAGATAACAAAGTACGATAAAAAGTTAATACAAAAAATTTTGAATAATTTGATTGATAAGGGTGTAATCCTTTTCAATGGTAAATATTATTTATTGAAGGATTTTGGAAATAACTCTTTTAACAATAGGATTGAATTGAGTGAAGCCTATATAAAAACTACAGATATAATAGGAAAAATCAAATACGCTGATATATTAAAAGAGGAAGAGATTGTTTTTGCTGGTTGTAAAATAGAAGATACATTACCAATTTATATACCTTTATATAAGATAATTTTCAGGAAAGATAACAAGCTAAAAACAATGCTTTTAGATTCAATATCATTCAAAGATCAGTTCAATGAATTTAAAACATACATAGATATAAGTTCAGATAATCAATGAGAGAATTGCATTGTACCAAATGTAAATTTATTATTTTCGTTTGGCTAATAAAACTGAGATTACTATAATCTTTTTAAGAAAGCAGAAAAATTATAAAAAAAGAAATTATATTAGTTATAAATTAAAACTTTAATATCTGTTGTTATATAAAAGAATAATTACATTAGCTATGTTTGATTGTACTTTTAATCAAATAGATTTAGAGATAGTCACAAGTTTACTTTATCTAATAAAAAATAATAGTTTAGATAAAAATGAAATTCTCAAAATATGCAAAATCTATTGTTTCTGTTTCTGGGTTAGCTTTTGGCGGAGAGGCTTCACCCACCAGCGGTATACCAAGTAAAACCCAACAACAAACCCAATCGACCCAATCACAAGGGGCAAAATCACAATCGTCATTTTCTCTACTAAATAATACATTTATTCAGAACTTTTAAATATTACTTTTATTTAATTAATTTGGGTTTTACAACATGCTTGTTAATACAATAATTCTCATAGGGGGTATATTAATATTAATTGCTATATCACTCATTTTTGGGCTTACCTATCAGCATTCATCAACTTGCAGATTATTGTACAATTATAGTCCAAGTGCACAAAACTATATTTGTTATAAATTAAGCAATAGCCTAAATCCAGTACAAATAATTTATTACCATTATCAAAATTTGACAAAGCAATTACACCCCAATATAACCAATTTCTATTCTATAACTAATTTATCAGATCCATATTCTTATACTACAATAAGTTATAATGGATCAAGCAAGCTTTTCTTTGAATATAATAATAATACTTATATTCCTGAATATATCGATATATCTGTAGAATATTACAAGAATAAAACATATTCAAATAATATATCGTATTTAGCAGGAAAGAAAATTAATCTGGATATGATGTTAATAAATAAAAAAATAATAACTGCTCCATATATTGTTAAAAGCGTAGTTGTAAAAGATAATTACGTTCATTATAACTTTACACAGGATGTTGGAAGTGGTTTGCCTAATTACAAATTCAAAATTCTTAATTATTCTGAACAATCAAATGCAGCAAATATAGAAATAGGAATTTATTATAATAGAACTGAAATAATAATTCCAGATTACGTTATATAAATTTTCCTAAATATCCATTAATTATAACCCAACTTTATTTATTAATTAATAAATCAATATTTAAACTATATAATGTTAATGATAATCAACAAATCTAATATATAACAATTACCAGATGTTGTTCATTTCATAGAATAATAAATCCATGTAAATGTAATCTAAGAAGTATTAATTTGTAAAAAATTCCCAATTTTTGATAAGCACAACCGTTAATCAATCTATATAACATAATACGCTTTCACATAGTTTTAAATACTTTAATTTAAATATATCTGGTGAGAAGTGATAAAATGATATCTGGATTCGTAATATCAAAAGTAAATGGAGAGTTAAGTTCAGCAGATGGCTTATCAAAGCAGCATTTCCCTAAACTAAACATTAATTTCGATTCAGTTGAAGGAGAAGGCAAAGATTTGAAGATAGATTACACATTTGAAGCATCTTACAAAGATGGAGATAGTGAATCATCAAAAGAGATTGGAAAATTAACTTTAAGCGGATATATAAATATCCAGGATGATGAAAGCGCAATAAAAGAGGCCATTTCAAAATGGAAAGAAAAGCATTCCTTGCCTGTAAAAATGGCAGAAGAGGTAATCAATGGATTAAATTTTAGGTGCAGTGCTACAGGTACATTGGTAGCATATTCACTTGGATTAATACCACCATTGGTAATAAGCCAAACAAGAATAGAAGAGCCCAAGGATGAAAAGCAGTAATCTGCTTTTTTATTCTTTTTATACCTGTTAAGGTATAAAAATTCTAATTTTTAATATAAATTTGCGTTATTAAGCATCAGTGGTCAAAGTGGAGGATAAATCAGAAATTGAATCTAGTTATACAGTAATAGAAGGAGCATTGTTAGATGTTGATTATATAATCGCAGATAATGAAGAAACTTGGATAAGATTATCAATTAAAGGCATGGATGGAAAAAATTATATGATTTATGATAAATCGTTTAAGCCCTATTTTTATTTTGCACCCGATATAAAAATAGATGAAAATAAAATAAAACAAATGCCTATTCAAACATCCACCGGTCAAAAATTTGCAGAAGATGTAATATCTGAGAAGAGAGAACTATTTGAAAAAACCTTAGATTTGTTCAAAATATATGTAAAAACTCCATCAGAAGTTTCAGTTTTTGCAGAATCATTCAAAAAAATAGGTACCTGCTATGAATACGATATACCATTTGGAAGAAGGTATCTATTAGATCATGATATAGCACCACTGATAAATTACAAGTTTTACACCGAAGATCAAAATTTAATAAAATATGAAGAAATGAAAGAAAAAAGAAATGATGTAAATTTGAATTACATATGTTTTGATATAGAAACTTATAATCCTCACGGAATGTCAAGACCTGAAGTTGATCCTGTAATTATGATAAGTTATAGTTATCAATCAAATGGAAAAGCGGGAAATGGAGTTATAACAACAAAGGAAGTAGATTTGCCATATGTAAAATATGTTAAAACAGAAAAAGATATGTTTGATGAATTTGTAGATGTAATTAACAGATATGATATAGATATAATAACAGGATACAATTCAGCAACATTCGATGTAAAGTATTTATTAGATAGAGCAAAAGCTCTTAAGATAAATTTCAATTTAGCAAGATATACAGATAGAGATACACGCGTTGAAAGATACGGACTTGCAAACAAAGTTAGAATTGCAGGTAGAATACATGTGGATACCTACTTGATGGTCAGATTTATAGCGGTTGTAGGTGCAGCTGAATACATATTAAAGCTCGAAAACTTTAAGTTGAAAACAGTATATGATGCGATATCAAATGATAAAAAGCACAACGTTGAAAAACTTGATATATGGAAATTGTGGGATAATGGAGGAGATGATTTAATAGAACTCACAAAATATAATCTGAGTGATTCTGAATCCCTTAAAAAAATATACAATACCTTCATACCGATAATGATTGAACTTTCAAGAACTACCGGAAATGATTTGAATGATATATGCGTATCAACAACAGGGCAAATGGTTGAATTCATGCTGATGAAATACGCTCATGAATTTAATCAGGTAATACCAAACAAACCTTCTCCAACAGATATAAGAACAAGGTATATGAATCCATTAGAAGGTGCATACGTGGTTACGCCAGAGCCTGGAATCTACTCAAATATAATTATATTCGATTTTAGAGGTTTGTACCCATCAATCATAATATCACACAATATAGATCCATCATCAATATGTCAGAATGATAAAGGTGAATGCAAAGAGGTATATGAAGCACCAACTGGAGTAAAATTTTCAAAAACTAAAAAAAGCATTATGCCAACAATTTTAAAAATACTTACAGATCAAAGAGCAGAAGTTAAAAAATTATACAAACAGGATAAATCCAATATATACTTAGGATCTAAATCTCAAGCTTTAAAAATTGTTTCAAATTCATTCTATGGATATATGGGTTATGTTAGGTCAAGGTGGTATTCAAGGGAATGTGCATCTAGCGTTACAGCATATGGTAGGCAGTATATACATGCATTGAAGGAAGATGCTGAAAAGCTTGGATTCAAAGTTATATATGGGGATACAGATTCGATAATGTTCACATTAGGTGAAAAAACAAAGGCGGACGCCCTAAAATTCTTAGATGATTACAATAGTACTCTTCCCGAAGGTATGAATCTTGAATTTGAAGATCTTTATACAAGAGGTATATTTGTAGGAAAGAAAGTTAAAAATGGAAGTACAGGTGCTAAGAAAAAATATGCTATGCTATCTGAAAGCGGAAAAATGAAGATAAGAGGTTTTGAACTTGTCAGAAGAGATTGGTCAAAAGTCGCAAGAGATACACAGCTCAAAGTTCTCAATGAGATATTCAAAGAGGGAGATACCAAAAATGCCATTAATATTGTAAGAGATATAATATCAAAAGTGCGTTCCGGTAATATGCCAATAAAGGAGTTTGCAATTGTAACTCAGTTGAGAAAATCAATAAACAATTACGCTTCAAAATCACCGGAATTATCAGCCGCTAAAAAAGCGATTCAGCAAGGACTAAAAACTGAAGATGATTTAAAAGACTCTGTTATAACCTATGTAATAACAAGAAATGGCAGTACAATTTCAGATAAAGCATCATTATTAGAATTCGCAGAAAATTATGATCCTGATTATTATATAAATAATCAGATTATACCAGCAACCCTGAAAATACTGAAGGAATTAGGCTACAACGAAGAAGATATAAAAAATTTAGGAAAGCAGAGTAAACTCTAAATAATATAATCACATAAACAATTTTTTTAGAAATGCATAACAAACATTTAAATAACCGTTTATTTAAATTAGATTAAAAATAAATTTTGTGATTTTATGGAAGATAATGAGTATACACAGAGTATGCCCCAAAATTCTAACGAGGCAGTTTCAAATGGCCAAAAAAATGTTCCAAAAGATGGTAAAAAAGCAACAAAAAATATTTATTTTATAGTTGCTGCTGCGATAATAATAATCGCGATAATTGGTTATGTTTTAACATTACCAACAGCTCCTAATGCAAGTACAAACACATTTGTTTATAAACAACTTTCACAGAAAAATTTCACAACATCTAATCTTTATAATGTTTCTAAGAACGTATCAGCTACTATAAATTCAACTAAAATGATAAATGCATCCTATAAAGGTAATATAAAATTGGGACTTAAAGCAGGTTCATTAGATCTTTCTTATGAGTTACCATTAAATGTCTCATTTAGAAAATATTATAATGATGAGGCTATTAGTATAAATGTGCAAAAATCAGGAAATTCAGGTTTATTTGACCAAAACTTATCTTACACATACATAAAATTGAATAATACTAATTATTTTTGTAGAATTATAGGTGATAACTTTACAGTAAATCAATCTTTTGTCGGAAAAGAAGTGTGTACAAAAGAAAGTTCAATTATAAGTAATAGTAGTTCTATAAATCCTGCAAATGTAACTGCAGTAGTTAAAAAACTTGGGGAATACTTTAAATTCTATAATAATAGTGCAAAAGTAGAGAATTGCGATAATATGAAAGGTTATCTTTTCAATTCAAATTACAAATTAAATTATAAAGTTAATAATTCCCTTTTAACAGGATTGAGTAATATATCTGCCAACGGTAAAATTAGTACCTGTTTTATACCATCAGAATCATACATGCCCGCATTTATGAATTTTACTTTGAATAGCAGTACACAAAATTCTTCATCACTTGGAAGTATAGGCAATATTTATTTGATAATGAATTTAAATGAGACAAAACTTACAAATACAATTCAAAAATCTGCAGTTGATACACTTCCAGCAGAAGTTGTTAATTCATCAGAATTAAATGTTAAAACTACATATCCAACACACCAAACAAATTCAAGTAGTAGCAGCAGTAGTTTTACAGGAAGTGGGGTATTCCAAGGAACAAGTTGTATTGCAACATCTGGTGCGTTGTGTACGTCTCCTATAGCAACACCCGGTAATTTCTCAGCTGTATTGGGACAAATTAGTGGAACAAATTGGGCAAATACAACTTTCGCTTTTGTTCCTAATGGATCTGTAATGCCATCAACTGTTAGTAATTTGTTTTCATACCCTACCGGTTCTGTAATGGGGGTTATAGAAAACTATTCAATAGCAAATGGAAGTATATATTTTGCACCAGAAGCAACTTCTATGAAAAGTGGAGCTACTGAATTTGTAATTTTCAATGCTTCAACAAATTGTTTAACTTCAACAACTCCATCATTAGGTAAATGCGATACAATACCAAGTACAGTGGGAGCAACAACATCTGGAGAAATCTGGGCAATATACACATTACCATCATCTCCAGGAAGTGCACCTTATTATGCACAAGAGTTAGGAACAGCAACGATTAAAATATCTTAATTTGATTTTTTTATTTTAATCTATTCTCTTTTTCTATTATAAATATATATTCTGTTAAATAAAAGGGATATTTAAAATTTAAAAAAAATTATAAAATTTTTAGAATACAAAATTTAAATCTTTTTAATAAATTCAAAATCACATTAGCAATTAATTACCAAATTTTTATATAAGAAAAATGTAAATATTATATAAACTTAATTATAATGGTGATATAATGAAGGTTGGTTCTGATAAATTAGATGTGGGAAATAAGGATACTAAATTAAGTGAATCTATAGAAAATTCCGATGATCATCCAGGTTATAAAGCAGAATATACACCATTAGAAAATGTTGAAATTGGTTACAAAAAGAACCATAGTTACGCAAAGGTATTTAGAGAACTACAGGCATTGGCTAATCTGACTCATGAACAAAGTTTTAAAGAAGCTGCAGAACTTGCGGATATGAAAGCGCATGAATCTGGAGAATATGAATAATAGGCAACACTAAAAATTGTGAATCTATCTATAATAGTCTATATCTTTTATAGTTATAGGGGGTATTTAAATTTATTCAATGTTCATACCACAAATCTTTAAATATCTAATTATTAAATAGTTTAATATTAAACCTAAGTTTATATTATGGTGATTAATTTAAAAAATATAAAAATGAAAAGTTTAGACAAAGATAGTATAAGCGATCATATAGAAGAGCCTAATGTTATAGAGGTTAAGAATTTAACCAAAATGTACTCTTATGGTGATAATGAATTCGCAGCTCTAAAAAATATCAATTTTAATGTAAAATTGGGTGAATTTGTTTCCATAATAGGTCCATCAGGTTCTGGTAAAACAACCTTATTAAATATGCTAAGTGCTATGGATAGACCAACATCTGGGCAGGTTATAATAGATGGTAATGACATAAATATGTTAAATAATAGTCAACTTGCAGAATTACGAAATCTTAAAATTGGGTTCGTTTTTCAATCATTCAATCTTATAAATACAATGTCAGCCGTTGAAAATGTAGAACTTCCGTTGATGATACAAAATGTACCTAGGAAAGAAAGGTTAGAACGTGTTACTGATATGCTATCAAGACTTGGATTGAGTAAAAGATTGAATTCATTACCACAATTGCTTTCAGGAGGTCAGCAGCAAAGGGTTGCAATAGCTCGTGCTCTTATAACAAATCCAAAAATAATATTGGGTGATGAACCAACCGGAAATTTGAATACCGAGGATACTGAAAACGTTATGGAAATACTTGATAAAATGCATAAAGAATTACATAACACGCTTGTAATTGTAACGCATAATCCGGATGTAGCAGATAAGGGTGAGCGTATCATAAACATAAAAGATGGGGAAATAGAAAGTATAAAAGAAAATAAGAAAAAGGTGTAAAAATGTCTAATTTGATGAAATCTATATTAATAATTGTGATTGTCTTAGGTATAATGAATTTGTCTTCAGCTCAAA
>JAKACK010000013.1 GCA_021821445.1 Microcaldota archaeon
ATTGATAATACCTGCAGTTAAAATTTCCATATGTTATAAGCTTGTAGAAGTAGGTTTTAATCAATCAGAAATTGCAAATATGCTTGGTATAACACAGCCACTTGTTAGCAAATATATAAATGGCAAATATTCAGTAGAACTTCAAAATTTAGTATCAAAAATAAATAAAAATAATTATACATCAGAGAAAATAAATAATTCATTAGAATTAAGGAAAAACGAAAATTTTAATGAAATTATATTAAATATAATTTCTGATTCAAATTTTATTAAAAATATCCATTAAGCACAAATAAATAATAAATATCAAAAAACAAATTAAAGGCGGATTTGAACAAAGAAATTGGGATAAGTATTAAATATATTAATATCATTCTATAATATTATCTTTTTATGTAAGTGTTTAACTGCATATTTGATATAAGATTAAAGGTGTTAAATTGGTAAGGAGAGGAAGAGAAACATTAGTAACATGTGAATCATGTGGTAGAAAAGTACCTAAAAACAAAGCAGTAGAAGTCGAAAAGTTTACTGTATTAAGTACAGATATGAAAACAACTAACGACGTAAGGTTTTCAGAAAGAAATAAAGTATACTATTGCATAAGCTGTGCAAAACACAGAGGTATATTCGAAATGAAAAAAAGACAAGCAATTGCAAGATCCAATAGAAAATCTGAATGAGATGATTTAAAATGTCTGATTTGAATCAGGATGATCTTCTTATTTTTAAAATTAGGAAAATTAGAGAATCCAAATTAAATCAGACGGGAAATAAATCTAATCTTAATGTTATAAAAGTTAGTAGTCAACCACAGAATAATCAACCGAATACTAATAAGGTAAATACGCAATTTAGTAGTAACAAAAATATAGTTACAAACCCACAAACTCAAGGAACTACTAATACAAGTTCAAATCAAATACCTATTCAGGCACCAAATCAAACGCCAAGCCAACAACAGAAAAACACTCAGAATATACCAAGTAATATAAAACCAGACTTAACTTCACAAAAACCAAATACTGAGATAATAAAACAAAATATAAAACCAGAACAAAATAATGTTCAAAAACCTATACAACCACAGAATAATCAACCGAATACTAATAAGGTAAATACGCAATTTAGTAGTAACAAAAATATAGTTACAAACCCACAAACTCAAGGAACTACTAATACAAGTCAAAGTCAAACTCAAAGTCAAACTCAAAATCAAACGCCAAGCCAACAACAGAAAAACACTCAGAATATACCAAGTAATATAAAACCAGACTTAACTTCACAAAAACCAAATACTGAAATAATAAAACAAAATATAAAACCAGAACAAAATAATGTTCAAAAATCTTTACAGAATCCAAATAATCAATCTGTTAACTTAAACCAAAATAATGGTCAACAAAACAATAATGGGAGAATTGTTAATCCTAATGTCCAATCTAACCAAAATATGCAGAGATCTCAGTCTTATAATAACCAACAACCAAGAATTCCAACTAGTCCAAATAATACTAATTCTAATCTAAATTATCTAGATACAACAAATAGGGCTCCACCCAAATATCAAAATTCTTCATATAGAAATAATACAATGAATCAACCTTTAAATTCACCAAATTATATAGAAGCTCCTCAAATGGGTAGTGATGGTATGTATGTAGTCCCACAAAAATCCGGACAACAATTATCTCAGAACATGGGAGGCTATGGGGGTATTGATTCATATTATGTAAAGTCGAAATCTGCAAAGGAAACAAAATCTGAACAAGAGAGTAAGCGTCTTGCTATAAATTTAATGTGCACATGGCATCCTTGGAGACCTGCTTATGCAGTTTGTAAATATTGCCACAGACCATTTTGCTATGAAGATTTAGTTAATTACAAAGGAAATTATTACTGTCTAGAAGATATTGATAAAGTCTCCAATGGAGAAGGAGATAGTAATCAAAATGCTGGAGAAAGCAGTATAAATCTAAGTATGATTACATCAGTCTTAATGATACTGCCCCTTATTATATTAGTATTTTTAGATTCAAGCCAAATTTCTACAGCAATAGCATTTTTAATTAAATTAGGATTAATCCCAATTTTAAGTACAAAATATTTTTCATATGCAATTATTTTAGCTGAATCTTTGATAGTAGTGCTTGAATTTATTGGAGGTATAATGTTATTTATAAAATCTAGATTCAATTTTATATACACCTTAGTAATACAAATAATCGCAATAGCAATTTTTACTTACGAATCAATTTTGTATGTACAGTTTCCAATAATAATGGTTGCAGTATTTACATTCATGGCTTTTGTGCTTAATTTATATTCAAATTTTGTATCTACACCAGTAGGTTCTGAAGAATCATCACCTACAAGCCCAAATAAAAAAATAGATCCTGTACAATCAAACTTTTCAAATGTTGGAAAATTCTAATCTATCTTTCTTTTGTTTCTAAAGTTCTTATCTGGTAGCGTCCTCTTTTTTCTATATTTTCAAGTTTAGAAAATACCTGCTTAAAAAAAGTGTTTGATTTTTTATATCCCTTAATAAATTCATCATAAAAATTTTTATTTATGGAATTTTTCATTAAAAGTAAATCTATCGCCCTCTCCTCATCTGCAGTTGAGAATTCAGAAAGCCCAAAATCTATCACATAAATTAAATTTTTATATAAAATTAAATTTGCAATTGTAAAATCATTATGTACTATCCCATTACTGTGAATTTTTTTCAGTAATTCTCCTATATTAAAAAACATTTTTTTATTAAACTTGTCTGAGCCCATTTGATTTAAGGATATCCCATTTATGTATTCCATATAAATAGAGTATTTGCCAATTAAAAGTACTGATGGCACTCTTATTTTATTATTATTAGCATGTATGATTATCTTAGCTTCTTTCTTTGTACGTTTTAACCTAAGCATTTCATCTATATTGTCTATAAGGTAATTCTTTTTTCTTCTATATTTAATTATACAATCTAAACCAAAAAGGTTGTATTTATATATATCAGCTTCAGATCCTTCTGAGATTTTAGTTAATTTTACCATAAAATTTTCACCTTATCAATTTTGTACTTTTGATCAATGTTTAATTCATTTTTATTAATCTTTAAATCTGAATTATACATTTTTTCTGCAACGAGAGCTATCATAGCACCATTATCTGCATTAAACTGATTATCCGCATCATAAAATTTTATTTTATGTGATTTAGACATCAATTCAAGCATTTCCTTCAATCTTTTACTCTGTGCAACACCTCCAGACAAAACGAGTTCTTTTTTACCTGTTAGCATTAAAGCTCTTTCAGTAGCTTCAGTTAACATAGAAAAAGCAGTTTCCTGCAATGAAAATGCAATATCCTCTAGTTTTTCTTTCCCTATACGTTTTACAGCATTTGTCTGCAAACCTGTAAATGTAAAATCCATACCTTTTACACTATAGGGCATATCAATGTAGTTCCCAGACTCAGCTACTTTCGCAACAGTAGATCCCCATGCAGGTATTAGTTTAGCAGCTCTTGCAAAATTATCGAGCATATTACCTACACCAATATCAAATGTTTCACCATATATGTGATAATGTTTGAATGGGGTATTCTCTATTCCTAATATCTGAGAATTACCACCGCTTACATACAATGCGATAGGATCTTTTAATTTTCCTAAGTGCTTTGTAACTTCTATATGAGCAATAGCATGATTTACTGGATAAACGGGCAATTTCAATTCCAAGCCAAGATGTTTTGCCGCAAGTTGACCTACGTGTAAACAAGGTCCTATTCCAGGACCTTTTGTATAACCTATCGCATCTAAATCCGATAATCTAACATTTGCTTGTTCTAAAGCATCCTTTATAACTTTATAAACATTTTTAGCATGAAAATCAGCAACTCTAGCTGGTATCATGCCCTTATCTGTAATTTTATACATTTGTTTTGAATTTGCGATTATCTTACCGTTATCTACTATACCTACACCTAAAGTATGTGCACTACTTTCTAAAGCTAAGATCAATAAAAACACCCATCATAAGAATTTACCTTTACCATTTTGTATTACAACATCATCTTCTATTCTTACACCACCAAATCCATTTATATATATTCCAGGTTCATCACTCATAATCATATTATTTTTTAAGGTTAAATCAACATTTGATAAGGCAGTTGGATCAGCATCATGTACATCTATGCCTATCATATGTCCTAATGAATGTATAAATTTACCATTATAAATCCCATTATTACTTTTATTTATAAATTCATTTACTTTATTATAAACATTTTTACCATTTTGTTCAGAATATATATTTTTAAGACCTAACTGTTGCGCATAACTCACAGTATCATAAATATCCTTCAATCTCTTATATTTTTTAGATTTTAAATCAGGTTTATAAAAGAAGGTCCTTGTGATATCAGAACAATAATTTTTAACTTTAGCACCTACATCAAGTAGTACTACGGAATTAGCACGAAGTTTTGTAGCATCCGGAGAATGATGAGGTAAAGCTGTATTCTTATCAAAAGAAACTATACTATCAAAAGAGTTTCTATCAGCCCCATTCTTCATCTGTAAGTAATTGAATTGTGCTGCAAGCTCTTTTTCAGTTATTCCTAAGTTAAAATAATCTTGTATCTCAGTAAGACTTTTTTTTGTTATTTTAACCGCATTTTTTATTCTATTTATCTCAAGTTCATCCTTTATTGCTCTAGCATTATAAAGGTATTTTGATGCTCCATAATATCCTTTAGCATAAGAATCTCGCTTAAATAATTTGTAATAATAAGTTGGCATCAATTTTTCATTATATCCTACCTTCAAACCTTTTAAATTCGTTTTTAAAAATTTTTGTATAGATTTCACATCATGTATTTCATTTATTTCCATACTACTATTTGCTTCTAAAATTGCATTTTCATATTCCAATGAACCAGTTGCAACTTCAATATGATCTCTAAATGCAATCAGAAACGAACTTTCGAATAAACCACTAGTAAAATCTGTTAAATAAAAAAAATTACTATCAATTAAGGGATAGTCTTGGTTGTATATTAGTATCGCATCAAGATCTGTGCCTTTAAAAATTTTATTTAAACGTTTAATTAAATATTTATTATCCATAATATCACTATACATGTTGAATAAATATTTATAATAAGATAATAATTATAATGTTTATTAGATGTGGCATAAACCATAATTTGAGTATATATTTCATCGGTGTATAACTAAATGGATGATATTAGCAAACTCCTAAGGGAATTATCAAGAGACAATCTAGTAAAAGTGAGTAGATCTGATGATATATATAAAAATATGAAAAATCAAAAGTTAATAGCGAATTATTATAATTCAGAATATAAGAAAATTTTTCAAAGAAATTCTATTGAAGGATCCTCTCCAACGGAGATATTTATAGGAAGATTTGGTTATCCAAAAGTATCAATTGGTCCATTGGTTTCTCCATTTTCTAAAAGCAGTGAACTTTTAGGTAATCCCGCTTTATGGAAAAATCTTTCAATAGATAAAATAGTAAAGTTGCGTTTTCAGCTTATACGCGGTATGCATACAGTAGGTATTAATGATGTAGAGAAAGGTAAAATTGCAGAAAGTATAAGAGATTTAGCACTATCAGATAAATCCGCATATTCAGATTTAGATTACACTGAAAAACCAATAAGAAATATGAGTATGGAAAGATTTGCGGCACCCTTTGGTCCAACTTTAAAATTTAATAAATTTCAAACATTTAACTCAACATCCAATAAACAACTTGAAAAGTTATATTCAGATGTGGATGCTAAAGCAAGTACTGCAATAACTGAATTATATGAAAATAAAGTAGATATCTATAAAATACAAAAGGGTATTTCTGCAGGTTTATTCGGATTAAAAAACAAGCGAAAATTTGTACCAACAAGGTGGAGTATAACGATGGTTGATTCAACTATATCCAAATCAAAATTACAAAAAATAAGGGAATATGATAAAATTGATCATCCTCTTGTATTTTTTAGTAATCTACTAGATACCAGATGGGTAATATTAATGTTTCCTTGTAATTGGGAGTATGAAGTAATAGAAGCATGGTACCCAAAATCCTCTTGGAACACAGATCCAAATAAAATCTCAATAGAATCATCATATGAAAGTTATAGGGGAAGATCAACCTATGCAGAAATAACTGGAAGTTATTATGCTGCAAGACTTATGGTGGCTGATTTCTTAGATAAAATTAAGAAGCAAGCACAAGTAATTATATTAAGAGAGGTGCACGAAGGTTATAATTTACCTGTTGGTGTATGGAATGTGAGGGAGCATGTTAAGCAAACATTAGAATCTAAAGAAATCAATTTAGATGAATTATCTGATATATTTAGATTCATAAATTCAAAACTTGATTTAAATTTAAATGAATGGATTAAAAATAGTAAGATACTTACAGATAAGATTAAGCAGAGAAAGTTATTCTAATAGATTAATTCTTAAATTATTTTCTAATATAATTATCTGGATTCAACAAATTTATTTTCGCTATAATCTATGCTTATATAGATATTATCCAAGTCAATAATTTTATCAGATTTAAACAAAATGCGGTAGTTATCATCTAAAAGTTCAAATTTGTACTTTCTTCCATAAACAAGTTTAAACTCATAAATATTCTTATTAAATGGCTCATCAAATATTTTAGCACCATTATAAATTATATTAAATCTAGATAATTTACTCATTTTTTGATTAAATTTATCCTTAATTTTAGGATTTTGTACAACATTTATAGAAAATGAAATTTTACAACTAATTAATTTAGGTGTAACTATTTTATTATCCTTCAAATACAAGCTTATTAAATTTGGATTTTTCCTATATAAATAACTATAAAAATTAGATTTTATAAATATTAAATCTAATGGTTTTTTATTATATCCGTCTTTTTTAATGCTTGAAAAAGCAGCTACTGATGATTGCAAATGTTTTATTATATTAGTTACTTTATCCGGTTCTCCTTCATATATAAGATCTTTCATTGCATACTGTGCCATGTCTGATGATTGCCTAAAGTATAATTTAATTTGTAATAACCTTCTAAGATCTTGATCTAAATCTTCAACATTGTGAGTTACAAAAATTACACCCACACCTTTTTTTCTAAAATCCTGTATCCTAGTTTTTAAATCCTCTACTGCTGGTGAATCTTTATCCTTAAAAACTAATTCAGCCTCCTCAACAACTAGCAAAAGTCTCAATTCACTATCTCCTTTTTCATCAAATGTTGATATTAAAGAGTACACCTGGTTTAATATAAGTGAATACAATAACTTTTTCATATAATTGCTAGTGCTTGATACATCAAAAACAATTCCCCTTTTTATCAAATCCTCAATAAATATGGTATTACTTGAGGAATATAGGGGATTTTGGAGTAAATCTAAAATATTTTCAAGTGATGCCTTAATATTTTCTCCATGTTTCGTAAAATTGATACCGACATTTGTTCTTTTTCCATGAAGTTCAATTATACTATCATTTATATCATCTAAAATTTTATTAGGATCTGGATTATAATTTTGTTTATAAGTCTTTCTAAAGGCGTTAAGTATAGATTTTTCTAAAGGTCTACGATAAGGTCCAGCATCAGATGCAACTGAAAGTAGCATTGCAAGATCCCTATAAAATTGTTCTATATTTAATCCTTCTGGGCATCTAAAAAAATTTATAGGTACCTCATCTTCGAATAACTTTATATCAAACATTGAATTATCATATGCAAATTGATTCCACTCTTTAGTTGGAGAAATTATAATTGTTGGAATATGTAAATTGTTTATAATTTGATTTATAATACTCATAGTTTCTCTAGTTTTCCCTGATCCTGGTAAACCTGATATATAAAATCCAAGATTAAGAATAGAATGATCTATTGATATTTCATAATTCATCTCTTCTATTGATTGCCTCATAAGTTTGCCAATCAATATATCGCCGGTAGAATCAGGAAATTCTGTTTTTAACGTATGGTTAACACTATTTTTTCCACTAAAATTAATTAGGTATGAAATAGAATCAGCACCCAAAACTATCTGTTTTTCCTTTAATAATGTACTTAAAATTTCTTGAGATCCATTTATATTTAAAACAAACTTATCCAATATTATAAATTTTTTCTTTATATAATTTTCAATTTCATCTTTCCCACTGCTAATTGCAAATATCTTATATAAAGAACCATTTTTAGCAAGTGCAAAATTTATTGATTGCAAAATATAGTTTAATACCAATTTATCATCCGAATGGTAAAAAACTTCCTGTTGGGTTGAATTAGAAGAATTAAATCCAATAGACCTAAAATTAAAAGATTTACTTATTTTTGAGTCCATCATAGTTAAATTTGATTCTATAAGTTGTTTATTTTTATAAATTTCAGTTTGCTTTGCTGGAATAAATACAAATCCTAAAATCCCCTCATGAATTCCGGAATTAAAGATATCTATAAGTGGTTTTTCTATAATTTGGTTAAACTTTTTATTATTATTGAACATTCTAAAAATAGAATAAATGTCAAGTTGATTTGAATTAAAACTAAATTTATCTAAAGTAAAGTTAAATCCAGGAATATTGAATCCAAGTTCTAAAGTATCTAAAAATATAAAACCTGTTTTGAATTTATCAAAATCATAAATAAATATAAAGGGCGTACTACCAATATAATCAAATATAGATTCTATATCTATTTCAAAATCTGGAATTCCATTGGTATATAAAATTTCAAACATATAATAACACCAGAAGTATAATTAACGCGATAAAATCCTCAATAAATATATAAATTCTATATCTGTTATTTAAGCCTAAAAAAATATGATTTAGAGTTACATAAGATAAAATTAAAGATAGGAAAACAAAAAATAGGAATATAAAAAAATTATTAAATAAAATGAGAATTAATAATTCAATTGGTAAAAATAATAATAAGAATGATAGTAATAAAATTAAAGAATCTATTAAATAATCTAATTTACCCTTATTACCAAATAAATATAATGATCGTATCATTTTATCACCAAATAAAAAATAGCAGAAGCTAAAATTAAGAAAGAAGTTCCAAATAAAAGATCTTTACTCAATTGTAATCTGTTTTTTAATTCACCATTAAAACTAAAAAAGAGTAATACCGCTGATAAATTTATAAGTTCAAATGCAAGTAAAAGGCTAAATATTAACAGGTAAATTAAAATCATTAATTAAACACCTCAGATTTTTTAAATAATAAAGTTAACATAAATGCCGAATTGGATTTTTTACTCGTGCCTAAATTACTAAAAAATAGTTTAACTTCATTTGAATTCAATGCAAAAAAGAATATTTTAGAATTAACCTTTAAATCTTTAAACGAAATATTAAGTATATCTGAAATTTTATTTATATTCATAATCTTATCGCAACTTGAAAATTTAAATAATCCTGTATTAATAGCTTTTTCATACAAAACTCTTCCAATTAAATTTTTACGTAAATCTAAATCTTTTTTTAAAAATATTTCATCATGTAAATAAAAATTATTTTTTTGTAGAAAATTTTCTATTTCCGAATACCTTATTATTTTAGGTTCCTCATTTATACTACAAAAATTTCTTAGATAATTATCAAATTCATCAAAGTTAAAAGAATTTTTTGATACCTTAGATATTGATTTAATATCCCCTTTATAAAATTTAATAACCTCATTATTAATATTAGGAATATAAAATTTGTATTCATTTATACTTTCAATAAAATCTGTAAAAATTATGATACTCAAAAAGATAGAAATTCCTAAATTTAAATAAAATAAAAATCCTAATTTAAAAATTATTTCTAATAATAACATTATGATTGAGCCTAAAAGCAAAATAAGCAGTCGTTTAATTGAGTAAATACAAATCACCTTTCTTTTAATCTAAGATATATATTTTTAGTTAAATCTGGTTTTACATAAAATGTTTGGTATAAAATACCTGAAAGATGATTTAATTCATCCGGATTCTTTTTATCTGTTAATTTGGATATTACTTTATTTGAAAAATCTTTAAACAAATTTAATTCCTCATTTAAATCATAATTAGTTTTATTTATCTCTATTAACTTATTACTTATACTAGAATTTATATCAGATAAATTTTGAAGATATATGTTTAAGTTATCATATTTTGCGTTTAAATCAACGTCATTAAATTTAGCATAACTTAATTTTATATCGAGTACATAAATAAGATAATCGTATACAGATTCAAAATACACATTACATAAATCTTTTAAATAAGATAGTAATAGAGTTAATCTCAAGAAATTAATAATATAATAGTTATCATCAAATAAGTCATAATAAAATTCATATACCAAATGATTTTTTGAAAATCTTAATATTATATTTTCATTGTTTATATTAATATGGTAGATCAATTCAGTACCTATTGAATTAAGCTTTAATATTGTAATATTTTTTAAATTATTGCGTAAAGTCTTAAAATCTGTTTTTAAATCATACTTGATCAAAAAAGAAGAAAAAAACTTCATATTATCACTCTAAATAATTTTTTTTAATACCCTCATAAGCTACTGTTATACTATAATCATCTATTCCCAGTTCTCTTAAAATAGTTATTATTATATAACGTTTAACACCATTTAATGATAGTGTTTTTATAAATGCAGATAAATCTATATTCTCCTGCTCATTAACAAAACTAAAAACGTATCCGTTACTACTAATATACTTATCAATTATCGTTTTAAATTTACTTTTTGATACTTTAATCGTATTATCACCAACAACAATTTTATAATAAGAAAATTCGAAGCTATCAATTTTATCAATAAATAAATGCTTAAATCCTCCATTTAACAACGATAGACTTACAAAACAGCTTCCTCTTTTTAATTTGGATATAGATAACTCATAATTATTAATGCTTGTTATATTGTAACTTTTAAGTAAATTGTAATCATCATTATGTAATCTAAATACAAATATACTTGCAGCATTTGAAAGTATTTCATTTGAAACATCGGAAGTTAATTGTGTAGCAATCATTAACCCAATCCCATATTTTCTTCCCTCCCTAAATAAATCTTTTAAAAAGCTGTTTCCATTGATATATTTCCAAGCCTCATCAAATATAATATAGCAGGTTTTACTAGTTTTAATATCTAATGAATACACTAGTCCTTTGATTAGAATTAAAAATAATTTTGAAATTTGCGTTTTAGTAGATTCATCAAATCCAGATAAATCTACACATAGTTTACCACTTAAAAGTTTATTCAAATTTATTTTGCTATCCTTATCAAAAAGATTATACCTTGATAGTAATATCAATTTATCAGCAATTATAAATTTTGACAAGGAATTAAAATAATTTATAAGGATTTGAATATCAAGATCAATCCCTTTATTAATAAATTTCAAAATTGATTCATATACAATATTGCCCTCATCCGAATTCATTTGAGCTATGTTATTTAAAACAGATTTCATTATAAATTCAAAAGAGGGTATATTGTAAAGATCAATTAAATTTATACTAAAATTATTTGCATTTAAAATATCACTATTCAAATAATCTGAAAGCTCTACATATTCACCCGACCAATCAAATATTAAAAAAGAATTTTTCTGATAAATGGAACATTTCAATATCAAATTTTTCAAAAAATGTGTTTTACCTGAACCTGTCATGCCTAAAGCTACAACATGCTTATTAATCAATATATTAAAATCTATGAAAACAGGGATTTTATAAATTCTACTATGGCCTAAGTAAATAATATCCTCATAATTAATGCCAAAATTATATATCTCTGACATGGGGAAAGCTAGAATTTGAGAAGATATATAATCTGTATTTTTTATTACACCATACTTTTCATAATTCATTTTTCTATCACCATATCAAATTTTAAGAATTTAATCAAATCCTGCCCTTGCAGGTATCTAAATGAGCATTTAAAAGCGGAGCTAAAACTTGATGAAATAGAATTTAAATTTCTCATTGCTGTAGACTGAGCATTAAATTTATTCTCTGAGTCTCCATAAGTAAAAATATAATAAACAAGTTTTATTGGTTTACCTGCCGAGATACTCTTTATATCATGTGATAAAACTTCTATATCCCGCTTAATAAGATCTACTTTCGCAAGATCCTTCTTCTTATAAATATTAGATATTTGTATCTCCTTAAATCGTTTTTTTGTTTCTAAATTATTCAATACCCTTTCCTGATTTATATATTCAACATTTATAATAAATCTAAATGGTATATTATTTGATTTTATTATAGATTCTAATGAATCCCTATCAAATTCAACGTCCTTTTCAAAAATAAAATAGCCAATTGCTATACTGTGATAAATATCATTAAATTTAGTTATAGCTACAGATTTATCAACTGCAAGCTCATAACCATTAAACAATGTTATAAAATTTGAATGTTTAATAAATAAAGCATTTATATAATCCCAAAATTTTAACATTATAAATAAGATTAATAGGCAAATAGCAGATATTGATATTGCAATAGGATTAAAAGTTAAAATAGAGATAACAAAAAGAAAAATATTGACAAATATTATTATCAATAAAGTTAAATTATTCCAATCAAAAATAAATCCATCGTCCATTAAATCACTAAAATACATCAAACCTTCCAAAAGATATTTCACTTCCCATTATTCTAGCAAGTTCTCTTGCTGATATTATAGTCAATATAATACTGAGTAATGGCAAGAATACAACTTCCACTATTAAAAGTGCTAGATAATCAACTATAGATTGTATAAATCCATTCATATATTTCACAAAGTTAGTAGACGAACTATAAAATGATACTAATGAACTACCTGCAATTGAATTCCCTGATTCTGTAGATATTAATAAAGATTCAAAAGAATCGGTTTTTGAAACTGACTGATTTGTTATACTCTTTATTGAGCTAACTGAATAATTTGATATTAGTGTTGCGTTTAAAACATAGGTCATAGGGAATACCATAAACAACGCTAAGGTGAGTGCTAATATGGAGCTACCAAGTCTTCTAGTAAAATAAAATACTCTGAGTATCATACCTACAGGTAGTAAAACAGAAAGAGACACAATATCAACAAATTTTAGCAATACTGATTGCACATATATTGACAAATTTATAAATGTGAGCATTTCTATTATGTCTCTTTCAATACTCAATATTGGCCTTAATAATGTGCTAAGTGTGATTGATACTATACCTATGCTAAATTTCAAAGATGCTATAAGACCTAAAATAGTGTAAATTCCAGATATAGGTATTAAAAGACCCATAGAATTATCTATTAATGAAGGATAATATTTGCTTAATATTTTAACATAACTAGGGCTAATCAAGAAATTATATGCAAAGCATATTGCATAATTATTTGACATTGATCCGCAACTAAGATTCCCGGATACTGAAATAACACTATTTTGCATTATATCATAAAATATTCCACTTGGGCTTAATGAAATTATCAAAACTCCTATTATAATTCCGTTTATTAATGATTCTATAAGTTCCTCTTTTCCATATTTTTTTAAATTAAAATCATTTAATGCATACCCAATCCCAAAAAGAATTCCACCAACAGATATCATAATTGCTAGTAGGTCAATAGCTATATTGTATCCAATCATTTTATCCCTTTAAAGTAGAGTTAGAAAGAAGGTGTGTTGAAGCAACAGCCAAACCAGTTGAAGCGAAACTTAATATAGCAACTATTATTGCACCTATGATCAAATTTATCGCGGTTGTATGAAATGTAGCTTTCTTTTCAGGTGTTAACAATTGACCTAATGAATAGAAAACACCAGCCAATATAAACAAAACCGCGCTCAGTATAGGACCTATTTGGGTTAATACTGATTTAATGTAACCTAATTGATATACTAAGCCTATACTATTTGAGCTCGTAGTATTAGCATTTGAATAAGACATCAGGATACTTATTATAAATATAGGCAATAATATATTTCTAAAATAAACAACAGTGTTCTTTAATTTTAATAAAATTTCTTCTAAATTTTTACTCATTACATCACTAAACAATTATTTATTTTAGTAAATGAATAAATACTTTTGTATAATTAGTTGTTTTAGCAATGTGAGATAAAAATAGTAAAATAATCTAAAAATAAGTTATCTACACAATTTAAAATTTTAAATTCATTTTTTAGTTTTTGGCAATATAAGTATTGAAATTAACGATATTATACCTATTATTTCAGCAACGTACATCGCATTTAAAAGAGATATCTGGAAATCTATAATTAAAGTTATAATTCCAACCCCAAATGCCCCTCCTATTATAGTACCTACACCCCAAACAAGTGAATTCGAATAATTGTTATAAACTCTATTAACAATACCAGATGAATAACTCATTAATATAGGGAAAGAGGCTAAACCAGTCAATGTGAATAAGGAATAAGATGCATACATCAATATTAAATTTTTAGTTAAAATGAATATACCAAATCCTATGACTGATAAAACCATACTGTATATAAGTGCAGACCTACTCCCTATTTTTGTTACCAACCAACCAAAAAGATATTGTCCGAATACCGCAAAGAAAAAGGTAACTGTAAGAAATGCACCCACTTCAAGATTAGGCATATGCGTCACATCTTTTACATACACCCCTATAAATGTTATTATACCCATAAGAAAAGCAGATTTTAAAAATGTTACAAAGGTTAAACTATAAACAGATTTTTTATAATAACTAAATGGTCTAACTATTGATTTATCCTTATTAATCGCATCTTGGTTTATATCATTTGATTCTATAAGTTTTGAATTTTTATCAAGGCTATCAATTTTTTTAGGATTTCTATTTATCCTTATTCCCCAAAATAGAAATAGAATAAATGCTGCTATAAAATAGTAAATTAATGCCATTATACCAAGTCCATAAAATCCTCCAACAAGCAGTATCAAAGCAGCTACCAATGATGGAACTATAGATCTACCAACACTTCCAAATATGCCTGTAATTCCCATATACTTAGGTGCTTTTACCTTAAATACATCGGATAAAAGAGTTCCACTTAATGGGTGATAAAAAGCTTGTCCCAAACCAAGTATAATTGCAGCGGTAAATATGAAATAATAAGCGTATCCGGAAAAGTAAAAAGCCAAACCAAATAGAAGCACTGCTATACCCTCAATTACAATACCTAAAGATATCAAATCATAGTAATAAACTTTTTTATCTGAATATTTTCCAACTACTGTGCTGAATAATCCTGACAATATCTGATATATAACCGCTATTACACCAAGGTAAACCAAACTTATATTCGGTAATTTTACATAATAAATAATCAGTATAGTGAATAATAGAAGTGTTCCATCATTAGTAAAATGGCCGAGTATAGCACCGCTTAAAGCTCTATTTTTATCATTCATAATTGTATAATATTAAATGATAAACTTATTATTTATTCTTTTTAAATTTATACCGGATAGATAATATGGTTGCTGAAAATTATATTTATGATGGACTAAATAAAGATATAAAACCTTTAAAATATATATTGAGGATAAAACCTGATTTTAAGACTTTTGTATATTCTGGATCTGAGGAAATACATATAAATGCCGATAAAAGCACAAATAAAATAATGCTCCACAGTAATAAAATTAATTTAGATAGCATATCAATAAAAAATGAAAAAACTAAAGAATCTATAGGTTATCAAGTAAAATCACATTCAAATTTAATTACTCTTAATTTAGATAAAAATATCAAAGGAAACTATATAATAAGCATAAATTTCCATGCCAAAAATAATGACCAAATGTATGGGTTTTATCGCAGTGAATATAAAAATGAAACGACGGGCAAAAATGAATATCTTCTTTCAACACAATTTGAACCAAATAGTGCGAGGGCAGCTTTCCCATGCTTTGATATACCATCATTTAAATCAACTTTTAAATTATATTTAACTATAGAAAATGGGTATGATGCAATATCAAATATGCCTATACAATCATCTAAAAAAACTGGAAAATACAAAGTTATAGAATTTAAAGAATCTCCAAAGATGTCAACCTATTTACTATACATAGGAGTGGGTAAATTTGAGTATTTAAAAGGTAAATTTGGCAATCTTCCGATACGTGTAATAACCACAGAAGGAAAATCAAAAATGGGTAAATTTGCGCTTGAAACTGCAAAAAAATCCTTAAAATTTTATGAAAATTACTTCGGAATAAAATACCCTATGGAAAAATTAGATTTGATTGCGGTACCTGATTTTGCGTCAGGAGCTATGGAAAATTGGGGTGCTTTAACATTTAGGGAAAATGCTTTGTTATATAATGATAAATCCACTAGTGAACCGTTAAAACACAATATAGCAATTACTGTAGCTCACGAATTAGCTCACCAGTGGTTTGGCGATTTGGTAACGATGAAATGGTGGGATGATTTATGGCTGAATGAAAGTTTTGCCACATTTATGAGTTATAAAGCCGTTGATTTTGCTTATCCTAAATGGGATATATTAGGGGAATTATATTTAGATAGATCTAGTGCGTTTCTGGAGGATGGCTTAAAAAATACACATCCAATAAGTGTAGAGATAAAAAAATCGGATGATGCAAACTCGATATTTGATTCAATAAGCTATGAAAAAGGAAGTGCTATATTAGATATGATCAATGATTTTATAGGGGATAAACCTTTCAGCAAAGGACTAAATATATACTTGAAAACTTTTGCTTATTCAAATACTTATAAAGAGGATTTATGGGATTCAATTCAAAAAGCATTACAAAACGATAAAAAGTTAAAAGATGTAAGCATAAATAAGATGATGAAATCGTGGATAGAAAATCCAGGATATCCTATATTGGATTTAAAATCAAATGGAAAGTCTCTTAATATTATACAGAGCAGATTCTTTATATCAGGTAAAAAAATTAATAACGGTAATAATTGGATTATACCTATGAAATACAAAGTAGATGAAACCGAATATAAAGCTGTGATTGAAAGCAAATCTACAACAATAAATATACCAAATAATAAAAGATTAATTATAAATCCAAATCAATCCGGATTTTATGTCACAAAATATGAAACTCCATTAATTAAAAAAATATTTAGGGATATAAATAGCAAAGATTTTGATAATAAAATGATAGCAGGTTTAGTTAGTAATACATATCTTTTATTAAAAAGTTCTAATATAAGAATAGAAGAATTTATTGATCTTATAGAACCAGGATACAAGAATATTTCATACCCATCTTTAATACTTCTAAATGGTTATCTGTTAGGTCTATATTCAATTTTTTATAAAACAAAAATCTCTAAAAAAATTAAAGATTTATCATTAAAATTAAATCAGTATATAATAAAAACAGTCGGATTTGATAAGTCCAAAAATGATTCAGAGATAAATAAAGAAGTAAGATTTAATGCTATAAGTAACTTAGTAACCATGGGAGATTTAGATACGTCAAAGAAATTATCGGATATATCCAAAAAATATTTTAAAAACAAAAGTTATGATATAGATAGAAATATTAAATCTTCAATGTACAAAAATTATGCTTTAAATGGTGGACCTAAGGAATTTGAATTTCTAAAAAAAGTATATCAAGAAAATAAAGATGTAGTAGAAAAGCACATTATCTTATCCGCATTTGGGTATTTTAATAAATCAGAATTGTATAACAAAATATTAGATTATTCGTTATCCAAAAATGTTAAAATACAAGATTCTATATACATAACATCATCTTTTCTAATTTTACCCGGAAGAGATAAAATATATTTCAGCTGGTTGAAGAAAAATTGGCAAAAATTAAAAAATATATATGAACCTTCTACTCTGATGTTACTTGATTTTATTTCTGAACTATCATATGTTAATGACGAATCACTTGAAGAAGAGATAAAGCAATTTTTCAGCAATAAGGCCAACCTTCGTTTTGATGTAAAAAGTGAATACGATAAAGTAATTGAAAAGATCAACAATAATATAAGAATGCTAAAAAATAACGATTAATATGTCTATTTTAAAAATTTTTATAATACTATATACCATACTTCTAGTACTCATATTTCTAGGTTTATTAGCAATAAATTTATCATCTTATAAAAAAAAGCCTCAACTGTATAAAAATTTTAAATTGGATAAATCTTTTAAAACTTTGGTAATATGCCCTTGTAAAGGGGTAGATGTTACTTTAAATGAAAATCTAAAATCTTTAAAGTATCAAAGCTATAAAAATTACGATTTATTATGTGTTGTAGATAACAAAAGGGATCCTGCCGTAAAAGTAATAAAAGAACAAAAAATAAACTATATTATATCAGATAAAAACATAGGTAATGGCAGTGGAAAGGTAAGGGCTATAGCTACCGCATTATCAAGGTTTAAAAACTATGATATTTATATTATTGCAGATTCTGATGTAACATTTGTATCTGATTGGGTTGAAAATTTAGTTAAACCCTTTAGCTGTAAAAAAATAGGTGCAACCACATCATATCCATTTTTTAATCCAATAAATGGTTTTTGGTCAAAGGTAAAAATGGTGTGGAGTTATGCTGGAAATGGTATGATGGAATCCGATATAACAATATTCGGATGGGGAGGTTCACTTGCATTTAGAAAATCCTTATTCAGTAACGAAATAATAAAAGATTTTGCAAATTCGCTATCTGATGATATATACATAACAAAATTAGTAAAATCAAATAGGTTAAAATTATATTATAAAAGTATGCAGATAAAGGTAAATTCAAACGATAGTTTTAAAGTATTTTGGGAATGGTCAAATAGGCAAACGGCATTAACATTATTAGGATATCCAAAGAATTTTACCTACGGTGTAATATTTTATTCAGTTCAAGAATTATTATTATTCTCATCAATAATATTATCCATTTTAATAACCCCCTTATATTTAATACTTCTATTGCCGTTTATCTTGGGAGAAATAAAAACAATTAAGAGATCCTATCGTTATAAAATATATTCTATATTCATATTTTTCTTTATAAATATAATTTATGTTATAAATCTTGTAAAAGCTAAGAATATGACACAAATTACTTGGAGAGGAAGAGATTATAAAATGTCTCAGAATTTATCAAAATGAATTTTTAGACGTTAAATTAATATTTTTTAGGTATTTTATTCAAAATACTTGTTAATTATTTATTTTCTAAAACAAATTTATCTGATTATATTAAAAATTTGTTAGTTTTCTAATAAATTATAAGAAAATTCCCCTAAAGCTTTAAATATAAACTACGCAGTTAATATGTATGGATATGGTGTGGTTATGGAAAGTTTTGAAGAATATAAAAAATATGATTTAAGTGCTATGAAAAAAGATGAGATAAAATATAAAATTTTCAATGCACTTAAGAACATAGATTTTGATGACATTATAAATGACCACAATTTGATTAAATCAATGAATGATGGTTCTGCAAGTATAGCACTTGGTACTATATTAGCAAATGACGCTTTTGAATATATAAATAATGCAATAGAAGTAAGTAAAAAAATGAAAACGGAAAAAGTAGGACCAGCTGCATTTGTAATAGCTGCAAGTATGAAAAAGAAATGAGTGAGAGGGGGTTTTATATCGACCTGCATTATATCACCACTATTTTGCTCGTATAAAACCCCTGATCGCATAAAATATTTGAGTATGCTTATTTTGTAAACCTATAAATAGGAGAACGTAATTCAAATTAATAGAAAGGTATTAATATTAATACATTTAAGAATTAAATACCTAAATAAATTTTTAGGCAAAAGAAAGAAAGTGAATTGAATGAATTATGACGAAGGAAATGAAGGACAGTTTGGAGGTCACGGAGGTTATGGAAGAAGGAACAACAGATTCTCAGAAGGGGCATCAACACCAAAACCTGTAAAGGTAGGTGATGAATTAGATCTTAAAGTAGAAGCTGTTGCATCTAAAGGTGACGGAATAGCGAAGAAAGACGGTTTTGTTATATTCGTAAAAGGTGCAAAAGAAGGAGATGAGGTAAAAGTAAAAATAACAGATGTAAAAGAAAGATTTGCAACTGGAGAATTAATGTCCTAATTATCTAAATTTATAT
>JAKACK010000031.1:0-2823 GCA_021821445.1 Microcaldota archaeon
TGCATATTATACAACCCTATATGGTTATTTAGAAGAAGGGAATAAAATAATTGGAAGCAATTCTACATATATAGGAGAGATACAGACAGATTCACCTATGCCGTTCAGTATTTCAATAGATCCTATAACAAGTAAATATAGAGGATTTAATTCAACTTCCATAAATAGCAACAATCAAAATCTTAAAATGGTAATCTATGAAACCTACAAAAATGGATTTAATCAGAATTTCACAACACCCAAAACAACATTAAATGTATCCGCACCCGTACCATACAATTATTCGGAGATACCATCAAAATTCATAAAAAAGAATAATGATAATGGTTATATTGATTTGATAATAGTAATAATCGTAATAATAATACTATTTGCTTTGTATAGACACCACAAATCACCAAAGAAGAAATTCAAAAAATCAAACAGCCCTGTGATATGAAAAGGTGGTAATAAAATGAGGCAAACAGACCTTTTTAGAATAATACTAAACTACATGAACCATAAACGAGTCAGAACAGTTATGACTATAATAGGTATAACATTAGGTCCTGCAGCTATAGTAGCTCTATTAGGTCTTGTTGGCGGATTCGGAGCATCAATAACTTCTGATTTAAGTAACATAGGAGTTACCACGATGTATATAACAGCAGCTCCCAATTACACGATGAATATTCAAACAGTAGATAAAATTGAAAATTTAAAAGGTGTAAAAACCGTACTTCCATATTACTCAGATTCGGGTAAATTGACTCAAGGTACTAAAAATACAACCGTAACAATTTATGCAATTGACCTGAATGAAATTTCATCTATTCTACCTGGCTTAACAATACAAAATGGAAGTATAGTATCTCCTAGTTTTTATAGTGGAGCGGATATAGGATATAGTTTAGCATATCCAAATACAACAGGAGTTAGGAATCTCTCAATCAATCAAGTAATAACAATATCAGGTTCTCCTTCATTTTCGTTTGGAGGTAAATCAATTTCAAGTACACCATCCAAAACCTATTCATTTTTAGTAAAGGGAATTTACAAAAATTTTGGACAGGGTTTGTTTATAAATCCAGATACCTCAGTTTTTATACCATTATCTGGGGGTATATTATTGACAAATGATACTGGAAAATACAGTGGTATTCTCGTTTCTGCGACCAATGCATCTGCTGTTACAGGAGTATCTTCAGAATTATCTGCAGAATTTGGAAAAAATCTAAACGTAATAACTGTATCAAGTATACTGAGTGAAATTACTTCAATAGAAAGTAGTATATCATTTATACTTCTAGCGGTAGCTTCAATATCATTGGTAGTTGCATTCATAAGTATAATGACTACAATGTATACATCTGTAACAGAGAGAACAACAGAAATAGGAATATTAAAAGCATTAGGATTCACACCAAATAAAGTTATCTTAATGTTTCTATATGAATCCCTATTGATAGGTTTCGTAGGAGGGGTATTTGGGGTTATAATAGGTACAGGAGGTAGTTATATAGCAGCGGGAGCTATAAATCATCTTTCTTCATCTTCATCTGTTTCAAGTGCACCTACCACAAGTTCTACAGCACCTTCATTTTCTAAAGGTGGTGCAGGATTTAAAGGAGGTGCAGGTTTTAGTGGAGGTTCTAGATTTAGTGGTGCTCCAAGCTCTGGTGCTTTTAGCTCTTCATCTTCATTAAACCTTAAACCTGTGATATCTATACAATTAATACTAGAAGTGCTATTACTAACTTCAATATTAGGGCTTATAGCTGGATTGCTTCCTGCATGGAAAGCGTCAAGGTTAGCTCCTGCTGAAGCATTGAGGTCACTATAAACTTAAAATTAGATTAAAGAGAATTTTGAATTAGAAATAAGTTTTAAAAAAGAAAAATAAGGATTACTTATTATCTTTATTCTTTGATTCATCAAATTTAAACTGTTGCAAATATGCTCTGGCTTCTAATGCAGCTTTTACCCCACTACCAACAGCTGTAGCTGCTTGTCTATACTTGAAATCTGCATCATCTCCTGCAATGTACAATCCTTCTATATCTGTTTTTATCTCATCTTTTGTCACTATATAACCATGTTCAAGTGGTATCTTACCTTCTAAAAATTTTGTATTGGGTTCAAAACCTATTGCTATGAATATACCATCACAATTTAATGTTGATTCTTCTCCTGTTTTTGAATTTTTAATTTTCACACCACTAACTTTTGTATCTCCAAGTATTTCTTGAACTTCACTATTCCATACTATCTTTATCTTTTTATTGTCAAAGATTCTCTCTTGCATTATTTTACTAGCCCTAAATTGGTCTCTTCTATGTATTATAGTTACTTGATCTGCAAATTTAGTTATAAAGTCTGCATCTTCCATAGCAGTATCTCCACCACCAACTACAACTACATTCTTATTTTTATAGAATGGAGCATCACATGTTGCACATGTGCTTATACCTCTTCCTATAAATTTTTTTTCTGATTCCAAACCAAGCATTCTTGGTGATGCACCAGTTGCAATTATAACAGAATTTGCTTGATATTCTTTACCTGCCGCTTTGATTGTAAAAGGTCTTTTTGAAAAGTCAACATCAGTCACATCTTCATCTACAAATCTTGCTCCGAATTTAACTGCCTGTTTCCTAAATCTATCAATAAGTTCCGGTCCTTGTATACCTTCAGGGAAACCCGGATAATTCTCTACGGTTGTTGTATCTAAAAGCTGTCCTCCTGCTTGGAAACCTGCTATTACCAAAGGTGAAAATGCTTCTCTTGCAAGATATAAAGATGCACTTAAGCCTGCAGGACCTCCTCCAATTACAATAATATCCT
>JAKACK010000031.1:2923-4213 GCA_021821445.1 Microcaldota archaeon
GTTGTTGTATCTAAAAGCTGTCCTCCTGCTTGGAAACCTGCTATTACCAAAGGTGAAAATGCTTCTCTTGCAAGATATAAAGATGCACTTAAGCCTGCAGGACCTCCTCCAATTACAATAATATCCTCTACCATGTTATCAACTATTTTATAATATTATAATTGAAGATTAAATTACTTAAACGTTATCTTAAAAGAAATAACAGAAATGTAATAAAATCAAACATACTTTAAAGTGATACGAATATAAGTTTTGAGGTATAATATCTGATATATACAACAGAGTTGTTGAAATGATAAAAGTTAACAATTTTAATCTTTCATTAGACAGAAAAGAAAAGAACACAGATTTAGATTTTATATCACATGCACATAGTGACCATATATCAGCATCTAAATCTTCCAAATCTGTAATATCTAGTGATGAAACAGCCGATTTAATAAAAGCAGCATACGATATAGAAGTTAAAAGAGCATTTAATTATAATACAAAAATAATAAAATTGATTGATTCAGGACATATGTTAGGTGCAAAACAGATATCAATTGAAGATTATAATTTAGGTAAGAAAATAATATACTCAGGAGATTATTTAATGAGTGAATCTTTAGCAGCACCAAAAATAAAAATAGAAGCATGTGATGTACTTATAATTGATTCAACTTATCCATCACCTAATTTTAGGTTCAATCCTAGAAAAGAGGTAGAATATCAAATTGAAGAATGGGTTGAAAAGAAAATAAATGAGGGTATAATATTATTCAGCGCATACTCTATGGGGAAAGCTCAGGAATTGATAAAAATAATGAATAATATTGGAATAACACCTGTAGTAAATGAAAAGATTAACAGCATATCAAAGGTTTACAATAAATATAACTCTAATTTAAACTATGTTTCAGTTTATAACGAAGCTGATAATGGCAGGGTATCAGATTTATTAAATGATAATTTTGTCGGAATAATAAATGGAAATTCAATCAAGAATACTAAGCATATGCTTTCATTTTTGCATAAAAAACCCGTTTTTACCGCTGTTGCAACAGGATTTTCAAATATATACAAATCATCAACAGATGCATCTTTTCAATTAAGTGATCATTCAGATTTTTATCAATCATTAGATTATATTGAAGCTACAGGTGCAAAGGAGGTTTACACATACGGAGGGAATTCTGAACTATTCGCAGAGAATTTGAGAAAATTAAAGGTAAATGCTCAACCATTTAAAAACTTTAAACAAACGGAAAACCTAATAAAAATTAATATAAATAATATAAAATTAAATAA
>JAKACK010000014.1 GCA_021821445.1 Microcaldota archaeon
GGATTATCAGATATCTATTCTTCTTATGGACTTTTATTCAGAAGTATAAAAGCAAAAGTAAGTGGTATAAAACAGATTAAAGAATCATTTGTAAGAGCATTAGATACAAAAAGTACAGAAAAACTACTTTCAGTCTATAATGATGCAAAGGGCAAGATGATTGAACATTATGAAAATGCCAAGAATCTATATAAAGATTATAACAAATCAAAGGATATTAATTACCTTATTGATGCGTATATAAATTCAGTAAAAGCTTATATTTACTTTAATGCTATAAGAAATGCAGCATTTGATTATGCGGAGTACATATATGGTTTAGAGATGAGCAGCAAATCCAATCTAATATCAGATTCAGAATTATACAAGAGCTTTTGGAATACAGGTAAAGGAAAGCTCATTAATCTTAGAAAAGAATTAATCTCAATGCTAAATGATATTAGTAATACAGCAGATGAAAATACAAGTTATTCAATGATGGATTTAGAAGAGCAGATATCATCTGATTTGAAGAAAGAAATCGGAATTAAAAAATACAATAAAATAACAAAAGATAACTTTGGATAAACACAATTTTTAAGTAATATCTGTATGTTACAAAAACCTGTAAAATTATTATTTTTTATTTTTAGCTTTATTCTTTAATTTTTTTGATTTTTTAGAAAATTTGTTATTACTGGGCATTTCCAATTCTTTTTCTACTTCGTTTAATGCTTTATTTTTATCTATATCAACTTTTTTAATCACAAATCTAAGGGTTTTAACGATTTCTGATTCGGTTTCTTTGTCGTTTAAATTAACCGTCCTAATCTTTTTATTGTTATCTCTTTTTATTCGTTTAAAAAAATCCTGCATTATATCACAGCAATATAGTATTACCTAATAATATTTATTGATTATTATGTACTAAAGGAGGGTATAACTAAATAAAATTTATTTTAGGTCTTTGCTAGTTATATTATGACCAAGTATTTTTGCCTTTGCCTTTAAGCTGTTTTTTACAATATCCCCATTTGGCTTTATATGTATGCCTTCTGGTTCTACTTTGATACCATATTTCCTTAACTCATCTATTTTCTTTGGATTATTTGTCATCAATCTTACTGATTTAATTCCTAAGAATTTAATAATCTCCGCAGCTGCCAGCAATGATCTGTTCTCCTGTTTGTAGCCAAGCATCTTATAAGCTTCATAGGCTGTTATCGGTTTTCCATTTTTGTCTTTTGCCTCTACTACCTTGTTCCCCTTCCATACAAGAGATTTTGAATAGGCTTTTATTTTTGGGGCTATCCCATTGCCAGCTCCTTCTTGATTCAGATATATTATCATGCCACTCTTATTTTTTCTTATTCTCTTCATGGCTTCATCGAGCTCTTCCCTGCATTCACAGTTCATTGCATGAAACAGTTCACTGGTTCCACATGAAGAATGTACTCTGACAAGCATACCATTCTTCTTTATACTTTTTTTAGCATTTCCATAGATTACAGCATTATGAAATTCTCCTGTAGCATAATCTCCAAAAACCATATATGTAAAGTCCCCATACTCTGTTGGTAAAGGTGTGCTAGCGAGCAGCTTTATTATTTTACTATGGCTCTTTTGCAATATTCTTTCTCTTTCCTCACTAAATTTCCATAATTCTTCCCATCTTTGATCTAATATTTTAGATAATTCCGATTGTTTCACTATAGCACCAAAATTTTATAAAAATCTATAAAAAGATTTAAAAAATTAAAAACATTCAAATTAGAAGTATTCACATGAGTTCATTATTATCTTTATCTGCATGAAGAAATGGTGTTGTACCGAATCTTTGTCCTGCCATAGTACGTATTCTAGATTCAAGTTTCTGATACGGTGACTCCGCTCCATTGTTTGTAGTACCACCACGGCCTGTAAAAGACAGGTGGCTGGCTTGATGATCATTAGCAGAAACAATTTTTACTTCAATTTCATCTGAGAATAAATCTGGACCTGCTTTATATGAGTACCTGATTGTCTTGTTGTTGCTATCTGAATTTTTGATATTTATCTCTCTTACATTATCAGCAACTGTGCTAACCAAAAATCCAACCGCTCCAGGATGGCTTTCTGCACTTTGTAAACTCTGTAACCCCTCATTTGTAAGAAAATCAAAAACCTCATCGGGTGTTGCAGTTATCGCCGGACCTTCGATCTTATTCTTCAAATTTCCAAAAAATCCCATTTTATTACCAATATAATTTTTATTTTTTAAATATATAAACTTTACGTAAAATAAATTTAATAAGATAAAATAACTTATCAAAATAAAATAAATTACAATTGTTATGTATAAGAATAATACGTTTAAAAAATATAACTTAAAGATTATTTAATATAGCTCTTATTTCCTTAGAATATTCTTCAGGCATTACATTGTTTCCATAATAGTCTGCCATTTGCATAGGTCCTATATCAGATACTCTTGGAACTATCTCTACATATGAATGAAACTCCTTCTCTTCTTTTAAGCTATATCCAAGTATATTATACGAGTGTACTTTAAAATATCCATTATTTGCAATAATTATCTTTTGACAAGCTTTCAATAGCTTAATCATCTCATTTTCACTCAATTCACTCAACATATTCACATGCCTTTTAGGTATCACAACTGATTCTCCAGTATAAAGTTGTGCAAAAGGTGCAAATGCAATCAACGTGTCATTTTCAAGCAATTTTCTTTCTTCCTCCTTTTTAGCCGCATACTCCATAAGGCAGGAACCATATCTATCTTTAAACTCCCTTACCTTGGATAGCCTTGCCTTTACCATCTCTGGCATATCAGTATATCCAAGAGTCTGCCAATGTGAATGTGATAAAGTTCCCCCACTTTTTCTTCCAAAATTCTTATTTAGGTAAACAAAGTCAATTCTCTGGTGTTCATATATTATTTTTTCAGTCTCTAAAATTGCTTTTGCCAAATCCCTGATATTAGCATCATTAAATTGTTCAAATTTGAGATTATGCTTTCTTGAATCTATTATGACGAAGCTAAATCCATAATTAGTACTCCTTTCGAAGATATCCCACTTCTCATGTGCATAAGGGGCATTGTATTGAAATATCGGATATTTGTTGTATATCACTCTAACTCTCCAAGGATTTCCAATCTCAAATAATGTCTTATTAAGGTCATATTTTTCTGGTTCAAAAGGGCAATTCTCTTTTCCCTTATCATCAATTACCTCTTTAATTAAATAATCGCTAGGTCGATTCTTTCTTGAAAGCTCCGAAACCACTTTTAAACCTGTCCTATAATCAGTTCTTATCTCTCCACTAGAAAAGGGATTTTCAGGAATAGTATTTTTTACATCCAAATTTTCTTTTTCCTTATCGGAATCCATGTATATCAATATTATAGGAAATGAAAATTTAAATACAATTGCATAGCAAATAACTTTTGTAGAAATATATTTTTAAAGATAAAGCATCTGTTTGTTTATAAGAGAGCATGATATATAAAAAATATTTAAATTATATTAATTTAATAAACCGGTTATTTATCTGAATCTAACATATCTTTAATTGAGGGCACTATTATATTTCTTATTATTCCAAACGAAATCTCTTCGTTTTTTTCATTATTTATAAATACAATTCCTTTACCTCCTTTATTCATTTGAATTATTATTTTATCAAGTTTTTCATATTCTGCATTTAAATTTTTTGCTCTTTTTTCATTTAATCTATATATCCTAATTATCTCATCTTTATTTTTTTGTACTATATAATTTAATGCCTCGCTACCACCAAGATCTTCAAAATCAGATGACAGTTGCCTAAGCAAAATATTTTTCTTTTTTTCGTTTTTATTTTTTCTTAAAAGGAATTTAGGCTCTTCCCTAGATAGTAATAATTTTTCTTTTCTTATAATCACATTAATATCTGCATTAATAATGTAAAATTTTTTGCCATTATACTTATGAAATGGCAACCCAATATCAAATTTATTTAAATCTTTTTTTGTTTTTTTATCATAAACCTTCATATTATCTAAAATTTTAAAAATTTTATCTAACCTATAATCCTCTATTCCTAAGATTTCATATGTTTTATTTTTATCTGTATCTTTACTTTTAAATCTGCTCATATAATTACTCAGATATTTTATTATAAAATAATATTAACAAAAAAACTTTATATATTAATCTAAATATTTTATCTTTTTTTAACTGATCCTCCAAACAATCCCATAACAATTGCCAATATAATACTCATTTGATAAAAATACAATATATTATCTTCAACTTGTGGACCAAATATACTTTCAATATTCACCCTTAAAACAGAAGCTATGGCACTAAAGATAATTATACCTATTATTCCAGATAATAATGCTGCTAATCCTCCCCTAAGATAACCTCTTGCTATTATACCTGAAAGTAATCCAGAAACCATTGCACCTATAATAGGTATCCAACCAATTAATGCCATAATCAGAGAACCTATCCCTATAGCAATTCCTAAATTACCTTTCTTGCTGGAAATATCATTTGTTGCACTTACTTTACTCCTATTCATTTGGTAAAATTTCATTAAATCGAATATTATTATTCATACTAATATTTATTTTTAGAGTTTAAATTGAAATTTAGTAACCGCTTTGATAATATAACTGATTTCAAAGCAAGAAACGATATTAATAATGGAGAGATTTTAAAATTATAAGTTTTTAAAAAGAAGCTATTAAATATTTAATAAACAATATTATAAGTAATAAATTAAAGTGACGGATATGATGACAAATAAAATGTTTGAGGATACCACAAAAGATAGCTCTAAACAAAATCCGTTAGCTAAATATGATAAGGATTTCGCGGATATTGTCACTAATTATATTAAAAATAATTTTAATCCAAAAGAAGCAAATGAAAGATTAAAAAAGGTTTTAGATTTTATAAATTTTATAAACCCTATAGGAGCATTAGCTGATCATTATTGTGATATAGTTAAAAAAACAGGTGCAGTTAAGGAGCTCACAGATCCAAAAGTCCTTGATTTTGCAAAACATATGAAAAATAGTCCTAGCGATTATTTAGATGCAATGCAAACGGTAGAAAGTGTCAAAATCCTCACAAGTAAAGAGTTTATGGATGCTATGGATGGCAAAACTCTAAAATCAATAGCTGATTTTGGCACTTATATGAGTCATAGTTTTTTTGGTGCAATAGGAAGAACAGGTGCATTTAAGGAGCTTACAGATCCAAAGGTTATGAGTTTCATAAAAAGCTTAGGTGTTTATGAACCCGAATATTTGAATGCGATGAAAACAATGGAGGCAGTCAAAAACCTCACAAGTAAAGAGTTTATGGATGTTATAGATGAAAAAAACCCAGAATCGATAATCAATTTTCTTGATCATGATGTTCAGTATGATATTTTTTATGCAATAGGAAGAACAGGTGCATTTAAGGAGCTCACAGATCCAAAGGTTATGAGTTTTGCAAAAGACTTGGGAAATCTTCGTAAAAAATATTTTATGACAATGGAAACAGTTGATTGGGTTAAGGAGCTCACAGATCCAAAAGTTATGAGTTTCATAAAAATTTTAGGAAATGATGCATTTGATTATTTGGAGGCGATGAAAACAATAGAAGCAGTCAAAAACCTCACAAGTAAAGACTTTATAAATGCCGTAAATCAAAAAACCTTAAAATCAATAAGTAATCTTCTCGATCCTGATGTTCGGTATGATATTTTTTATGCAATAGGAAAAACTGGTGCATTTAAGGAGCTCACAGATCCAAAAGTCCTTGATTTTATAAAACCTCTAGGTTATAATGCGCCTGAATATTTTAAGGCGATGAAAACAATAGAGGCGGTCAAAATCCTCACAAGTAAAGAGTTCATAGAATCCACGAATAATGCTATGAATAATGCTCTAAATAAAAAAACTTTAAAATTGATAAAGAGTTTTGATTACGATACTTATAATAATTTTTTTGATGCAATGATAAAAATAACTTTTTACTCAAAAACACATAAACTTAGTGAAAATTTAACATTTTTAGAAGATCCAATTATAAAAAGTATTAAACCTGAAAATGCCAATAAAGACCCAAATAAATTTAAGATAGAAGTAAAAGGATGGTCAAACGTAATCAAAAATTTTGAAATGGCAGAAGAAAAAGGTTTTGGTTCTACTGATAAAACAAAATTTGATAGATTATTAAAACTTTATAGTAGAACTGGCGGATCAATAGAATACATTTCATTCGCATCTAATTTCATAAAATCCAAAGAAGATTTTGAAACATTGTTATCAGGTGAAAAAGGAAAAGTAGACAAAATGATAGTAGATGGTGTAAATTCTTACTTTGTGAATTACAGAGGATTACCTAAATCTATTGAAGGTTGGGGTGGAATAAAGATATTAAGATTGGTTTGGGATAATAAAGAGGTATTGGCTCCAGAATTCCTGCTTAAAGTATCCAATAATGACAAAAAAGGATTACTCGATGAAGAAACATTTAATAAAATAAACAAAATTTTACCTAAATTTAACAGCCCTTATATAAAAACATATGAATTACATAGTAAAACCGAAATAAATGGTACTAATAATATTACAGATGAAACCAATGAAATTATATCAGATACATTAAATATTATAAAAGAGGTTTTTCCAAATAAAAATATAGATGAACAACAGGCATCAAATCAAATTAAAGAAGAATTTGAATCATTCAAAAAGGACATAGGAGGAAATCTTAATAACAAAGTTAATAATATATTAAATAAATCAGGTATAAATGAAAATTTAGAAAATCTTGATTTGCAAAAAGTAATTTCCATCGCAAAGAATTTGAAAGAGATTAAAAAAGAGATAAATAATAGAACTCAAAGTGACGCTTTAAATTCATATGAAAAAATAATTGATTCTATTGAAGGTATTATTGCTTCAAAATATTATAATGAGAATATAGTAAATTCAGAAAAAAATCTTAATAATTTTGAAAAATTTTTTAAAGACAATAAAGAAATTCCAAAAGATGAAATGGAGTCATATATAAAATTAGCAGGTAAAACGTTGAACTATATATACTATTATATAGCTGATCCGGATAATATGTTTATTGTAAATTCATCTGCAAGGGATAATTTATTTAATGCTTCTAAAAATAGGATATCGGAAGATTTACAAAAAATAGAAAAACACATACATACTGAAGGAGTTCTTACAGTAAAGAGTTGGGATAGATCTTTGAATGATCTATTTGGCGGTAGATTCAGTGGTGATTGTACAGCACCACCAACAATAGCGAGTGATTATTTCGGAGTCTATTTTGAAGCAAATATAAGATGGTTAAAAGATCCAGGAACCTTAATTTTGAACGTTTATTGGAAAGACAAAATCGATACTAAACAGGAGCCAATTGGAAGAATATACTGTTTTGCTGCAGAAATGGATGGAAAACCTGCAATTTTCATAGATTCACTTGAATTTATTGCATCATTTAATGCTGGTGAAGAGGTACAAAAAGTACTTCCTAAAGTAATTAAGGATCTTTCAAAGAATTTCGAAGCTCCGGTTGCACTTGATATTTATCGTATATCAAACAGGACGTGGGTTAACGATGTAATCCATAATGCAAGATTTGATCAAGGGGAAGTTTCCATAAAGAAAGTTGGAAATGGGAATTTAAATGATAAGATATTTATGGAGCACCTATCACTAATTGAGAATAGAAGAAAATTGAATATATATGATTATAATTTAGATGAGGATAAAAAGAAAGATTCCTTTAAACAATTTTTAAAGACCTGATGAATATCATATAAATTAACAGAGTATATTATGATATTTTAAAATCGATAATTATATATATTTGGATATACTCTATGCTATTAGCTGATTTTATGTCATTTTTTAAAACAAAAGATAATAATAAAAGTAATAATGAATCTATTGATATTAATGATAATATTTATAAAAGATTGAATAATGAAGGTATACACATTAATAAATTGGATATTAAGGAATTCAAAGAAGTGGTTGAAAAATCGTATAAAGATTTAGTTTATAAATATAAGGATTTAATACAAAAATACCATAAAGATTTTGAAGTTCCAACTTTGCGTTTTGATTTAGAGGGATCATCTAAGATTAATATGGGTGTTGCAAATGATCCGGATACTAATTTCAAAATTCTCGCTTTTTATGAAAGGAATACAAAAAGTGTAATTATAGAACCAGGATTATTTTATCAATATTTTAGCCATCAAAAGAGAATTGATTCTATAGATGATAAAATCGCACACGAAATTGCACATTCAATAATTGAACAATTAGGGTTTAGTAATATAGCTAATTATAAAGGAGAAGATATTGCTTCAATGATTGTTAAAGATGAATTGTTAGCTAATTTATTCGCAGCAGAAGTAGGAGTTAAAAAGAGAGGTTTACCTATTTCTAATAAAGCGGTAGCTAATGAATTGATTAAAAATAATTCAGATTTATCAAAGTTATTAAAAATGAAAGATGATCAGGAAAAATATCTAGATAATTTAGAAAAATATTCAAACAGAGTTCAGGAAAAGGTTAAATCATTATCAGATTATATTGAAGACGAAATAAAGTCGATGAAAGAAAATGGATTACAAATAGATTATGCAGAAATTAATTCCAATTATTTAAAAGACATACAAGAAATTTCGAGAGAATATTTAGGTCAGATAACAAAAAATTATGCTGTAACGGCTTATGGTGCACCTACAGTAGGTACTGTAAAAGCGCTTCTTAATGAAAAGATGAGTGTAGATGAAATAATTACAAATATATCAAAAGATATATCATCAGTTAGTGAAATAAATGAATATCTTGAAGGTGGAATTGGAGCTGTGACTCTGGAATTTATATCTCCAAAAGAACCTGATTTTCTAAAACAAATAATAGAAGAAGTAATTACAAAAGAATCATTAAATGAGAAAAAAGATAACTATGATGTGGTATTTCAGCAAATATCAGATAAAATTGAAAGTGAATTTGAAGGAATATATGAATACACATTAGATATTATAAGTAGCAAAAAGAAGTTACTAAGTAATTTGCCAGATATTATAAAAGATTTAAACACTGATAAATAGTTTAGCGTAAAACTTTAAAGCTAAAATCAATAAAAGATTAAGAAATAAGGATTAATAATTTAAATATAAATTTTATTAATAATTTTAATTAAATTATCTAAATTTTAAATAACTAATAATTTTTAATTTATTTATAAATTTATTATTTTTGAGATAAAATATGATTAAATAAAAAAGTTTAAATATATGAAAATAAAATAAATGAACAGAGATAAAATGGTAGGTACAACAAAAGATAAAGATGAAAAGAAAAATGATAATAGAAAATTGCCAAAGGTATTAGACGATATTAAGCAAGATCAAAAAAAGAAAATATTAGAACTTTATAATAAAATAAATAAAATAATAACTAATTCAAATGCAACTGTTGAGCTAATGGAATCTGATAGGGTTTTAGCTATGTTTTTATCTATGAATTTTTACATGGAATATTATCTTACCGTATCTAAATATAACAAAAATCCTAATTTCAAAGAGATGGAAGAAGATTTAAATAGCGTTATAAAGAAATTTAATGATAAGGTAAATAATTTATCTCTGCATCTAAAACAAACAAAATAAAATTATAATTATAAATTAAAATTTATAATTTATTTTTTAAGATTAAATATTTAAGTTAAGTAATAATTTCTAATTGTCACGTAAATATACATTATTTATGGATAGGGTTACCTAATAAGTACGCTAAGATAACAGGCAGTATTATAAATTTTAGCAATAAAAATTTATTATGAAAAATTGGCTTACTAAAGATGTATTGTTGATATCCTTATCTGCATTCTTCGCTGATGCAGGATACCAAGCGCTTATAGCAGGATTTCCAATATTTCTTGTACTGTATTTGAAAGCGCCTGTATATTATTTAGGAATAGCGATGGCATTAGCTTACGGGGTTGGATCTATTTTTGCATATTACGGAGGTAAATTGTCAGATAGACACAGTAAGAAGAAGATAGCAATATTAGGGAATATAATGATACCTATATTGTCATTTACAGGATTTGCATCTTTTGCAGCAGAAGCAACAGCAATATTCTCTGCAGGTTGGTGGGCGAGGAACTTCAGAACACCTGCAAGGAGGGCTATGATCGGTGACATATCAAGCAAGCTTGACAAAGCAAGAGTGTATGGATTCCTAAATGCACTTGATGTAGGGGGAGGGATTGTTGCCGTTGCCTACCTATCAATAGGCATATATCTTGGAGTAGCACTTAAGCTGATATTTCTTATAACTGCAATACCAATATTGATATCTTCACTTTGCCTTTTCCTTGTAAGTTACAAAGGTATTCCAAATCGCAAAAATATTGGAAAGAATGCGATATCATCAATAAAAACAGCGACAAAGAGAGCAAAAGCGAAGGCAGGAGCTTATAAAGGAGTCATACTTGCAACTGGAATATATGGGCTTAGTTTTTACAGCTTAAGCTTTCCTGTACTTACAATAGCACAAGAATCTAATGATTTCTATGGTGTATTATCCTATGGAGTATTCTTATTTATATCAGCGATCGTAGGTTATATAGCAGGAGTATATGCGAAGAAAATTGTAAGGAACCTCGCTGTATTCGGGTATTTTCTAGCCGGAATAGGCTCACTTATAATAGGAATTTCATACCACTTTGGATTAGGAATTATTGCATCCTATATAGGAATATTTGTAATAGGAATTGCAGTAGGTACTATAGAAACACTTGAACCTACAATAGTTTCCCTTGCAAGAAGCAAGATCAATTCAGGAAGCGGAATGGGTGCACTCACATCTTCAAGAAGCATAGGTCTTTTCATAGCAAACTTGGCATTGGGTTTTCTTTATGTGGTAGGTCCGCTTTATGCATATGGATTTGCAGCCATAATGGCAATTCTTGCGGGTGTAGTTCTTTTACTATTTGGTTTTAACTCAAAGATTTGACTAAATATTTAAGCCTAAAAATGAAGATTTAATAAAACTATAATATATTGACAAAAGAATACTTAGGAACTATGTGTCAATTTAGTATTCATTATTGTTTTCTTTTTAGAGTTAGTAATAATTCATGCTTTTTCGTTAGAATCCATATTTTCATAAACTACTACTGTTATTGATTTTAATTCATTTTCATCAGATTTAACTACTCTTATAGATTTTACTGAAAAGGCAGGTAATGATTTAGGTAATTCATTATAAATTATCTTATTATTCTCTGTTTTAATATCAAATTTGCTATTAACTACTTTATTTCTTTTTACCTTTTTCTGATTTTTATTTTTTATTTCCTTCATATAAATACATTAAATCATCTACATAAAGGAATTTATTTGTTCCTTCAGTAAAAAATTTTTGATACAAAATAATTTGTTCTCAATAAATGTAATTAATACAAAATTTAAAAATGGTAAGATTTTCTATCCATAAGTAAAAAATTTGATTTTATACAAAAGTTTAATTGAAATTTATGCTTTTACAAGTCCAATACCTATCTTGTTTGCTTTACTTTTTAGATATTTATCAAATGTAAGAAGGGGAGCTTGATTTAGTTTGCTTAATGCTGCATATAAAGCATCATATACGGTTATCATATTATCTGTAACGATCTTCCTTAACAATTTTAGTACTATTAATTAGTACTTTTCTCTTTTTTGCCCTTTTAAAAATTTGAGGAAGTAATGAATATAATTCAATAGATTTTGTTTTTGCCTCCAAATAATTGTTTACTTCTATATCGATGTTTATTTTTGCTTTGTCCATAACTAATTACTCTTTTTGGGATTCTTATCCTTATAATTATTTTATCATCTGACATATAAATACACAATTATTATAAAAGGAAATATTTATGTATTACATTTTTTATACATTTTAAATATAAAATTTAAAATACCAGAGATTAACTTTTAAACATTCACCATCACTATCACTGATAAGAATAAAATAGGATAATGATAAAATCATTTTTAAATCAAGTAAATTAATTTAATTAAAATAGAAAATTTATAATTATAAATCTTTCATAGATTTTGAAAATTTATATAATAAATTATTAGAATTTAAATTTGAGAACAGTTTTTATAATATAGTACTTAATAAGGATTATTTATCAGATTTAATAGATAAATTAAAATTTGATATCGAACTTGATAAAGATGTACAGATCAAAAATAAAGATGATTTAATAAACTAAATCATTTAGTTTATAATGAATTGCAAATTATAATATAGAGACAAAAAAGCATATCAATAAATAAATTAAAATTAAATATTGATTGGTGGAAAAATTATGAAACTTTTTATAAATGGTACATGGTGTGATTCAAGTAATGGAAATACTATAAAGAAACTCAGTCCAGTCACAGGAAAAGAGATGTATGAATTTCCTGCTGCTTCTAAAGATGATGTAGATAATGCTATAGACTCTGCTTACGATTCATGGGAAAAATGGTATTCATTAGGATCAGTAAAAAGGTCAAAAATAATTTACAAGGCAAAAGAATTAATAGAGAAGAATAGGAAACAACTTGAAGATATACTTGTAAATGAGAATGGAAAAATAAGGCCCGAAGCTATAGGTGAAGTTGACGGTGTTATAGATCAACTTCAGTATTATGCAGAATTTGCAAGAAAGATAACAGGAGATATAGTAGAAGGTGAAAAATCCAATAGAAAAATACTCCAGTACAAAGTTCCATACGGAGTCGTTGTTGCAATTACACCATGGAATTTTCCAGCTGCCATGGTAGCAAGAAAGGTAGCTCCTGCTCTTATGACTGGGAATTCCGTAATTCTAAAACCAAGTAGTGATACACCAGCAAGTGCTGAATTTATAGTGAAAATGTTCATAGAAGCGGGTATTCCAAAAGGTGTTTTAAACCTTGTAACTGGAAAAGGATCTGAAATAGGGGATTATTTAGTATCACACAAGAAAGTATCGTTGGTATCAATGACAGGATCTACATTTACAGGTCAGAAGATAATGGAAAAAGCATCCTCAAATATGGCAAAACTTATATTGGAACTTGGTGGAAAAGCACCTTTTATGGTTTGGGAGGATGCAGACTTGAATGTTGCACTAAAAGTGTTCATGTGGGCAAAATACTCTAACGCAGGTCAATCATGTATTGCAGCTGAAAGGCTATATGTACATGAAAAGGTATTTGATAAGTTCATGAAAATGATAGTGGATGCCTCAAAGAATCTGACAGTTGGCGATCCTGAAAAAGCAAAGATGGGACCATTGATAAATAATACAGCACTTTCAAACATGTCCAAATATGTGGAGGAAGCAGAAGCCGAAGGTGGAAAAGTTCTAATTGGAGGTGAAAAACCGAAGCTTTCAAAGGAATTGAGTGAAGGATACTTTTATAAGCCAACGATAGTTACGGGGGTTAGCCAGAAATCAAAACTATTTCAAGAGGAAGTATTTGGACCTGTTATAGGAGCAGCTAAAGTATCAACGTTTGATGAGATGCTTGAGAAAGCTAATGATTCAAAATATGGGTTGGCATCATACTTATTCACTAAAGACTTCAAATTAGCGAATAAAGCCGCAGAAGAGGTTCGTTTTGGAGAATTATATATCAATATGCCAGGTCCTGAAGCATCTCAAGGATACCATACTGGATTTAGACTTACAGGACAGGCAGGAGAAGGAAGCAAGTATGGAATTTCAGAGTACCTAAAGCTGAAAAATGTCTATATAGAGTATTAAAAAGTAATCAAAAAAATAAAACCAATTTATAAATTTTATTTTTTACTTTGATGATTTCCAAGTACCTTTTACCGCCCATGATGGTTCATCTGGGTTAAAAGGCTCCATTCCATCAACTTTATATTCCTCCAATATGCGTTCATTAACCTCTATTCCAAGTCCAGGTTTTCCACTAATCCTATATTTTCCATCCTCTAAGTTATATCCACTTTTAACTAATTTCTTTTTCCATTCAGGCCAAAAGTGCTCAAAACTTTCTTGCAAGAAGAAATTTGGTATTGTTGTATCAACATTTAATGTTGCTGCTGTTTGTATAGGTCCAAAAGCATTGTGGAAAGCAACTTCAATGCCAAATGACTCAGCCATTGATGCTATCTTTTTACCTTCAAAGATTCCTCTTGAATTTGTTATATCTGGTTGTACAATATCAACCAAATCATCAATAAAATAGGGTAAAAATAAATTTTTGTTCATAACCCTTTCCCCTAATGCTATTGGAATATCGGTAGTTGCTCTAAGCCTCTTTAAGCCTACTATATTATCAGAGTGCACCGGCTCCTCTATAAAGGAGGGTTCTAAATCCCTTATAGCCTTTGCAACCCTTATTGCAGAATTTGCATTAAATCTTCCATGACATTCTATCAATATATCAGAATCCTTTACAGTATCCTTAACCGCAGTTATAACCTCTACCGCATGCTCTATCTGCTCTTTGCTTATCTCATCATATGCATCTCCAAATGGATCGAACTTCATCGCCTTAAAGCCTGCCTTTGATACCTCTTTTGCCTTTTTTGCAAAGCTATCTGCTGAAACACAATCTGAATACCAACCATTCGCATATGCCTTTATTTCATCTCTGAATTTACCTCCCAACATCTTGTAAACTGGCATTCCATAAATCTTTCCAATAATATCCCATGATGCTATCTCAAATGCACTGAATGCAGAAGTTGTTTCCATTGATTCTGGCATGTAGAAAGAATGCTTATACACTTCAAAAGAATTCCTTTCTATCTCAGTTGGGTCTTTTCCTTTCAAAATCCTGGCTATCTCTTTAGCTTCATCGATGACAGGTTTTGTCATAAGGGTGGTTGGAGCTTCACCATATCCAACTATTCCATCAGAAGTAGTCATTCTCAATACCACTATTGTGGAGCTCCAAGGGCTGGATCTTTCACCATTCTCTATATCTCCAACCTCCATTATATCAATATCTTTTATCTCACTCATCAATCCACCATATTACTATATATGTAGTCAAACTATAAATAATTTTTCAAATAAAATACTATTATAGTTAATTGACAATCCAATGCATTTTTCTAAGATTGCTTTGATTGGTGGATATAATGTTAAATCAGCACAGGAAATATGGTATGGTTGCCCCAGCCATTACACTTTTAAAGAAGGGTTATGTAGATTCAGATGCAGTAAAAGCATTGATGCAATTTCTTAAGAAATCAGGAGCAAAAGGGGTGTTTATTGCAGGTACAACTGGAAATGCTCCCATGCTAAGTTTAAATGACCACAAAGAGGTTATTAAGCAGTACATAAAATACGCAAAAGATGAACATCTAACAACATTTGCAGGAATTGGAAGAGATTCCATAGAAGAAACAATAGATATGGGAAAATATTCTATAGAATTAGGTGCAGACAAACTTGTTGCTGTAACTCCATATTATTTAAAGAAAGATAAGAAGCAGATGTATGAATATTACTCCGAATTATTAAAAAAGCTAGATTCAGAAGTGTTTATATACAATATACCATCACTCACAGGTAATAATATAGAAGCGGAGACAGTTGCAAAACTTGCAAAAGAAAATAGCAATTTGAAAGGGATAAAATCAACTAATACAGATTTTGATCAGTTTCAAAAACTTATATATTATACTGATAAGGATTTTCTTGTATTTCAGGGATATGATCATCTTCTACTTCCATCACTTGAACTCGGTGCATCTGGTGGAGTATGTGGAACCATGAATTTTACAGATCTTTCAGAAAAACTTTATGAATCATACAATCGCAACGAGTCTGCAAAATCCATAAAGCTTCACAAGCAGCTTTCAAATATATACCACATACTTGAGCCTTATGAATTCCCAGCCGTATACAATGCTATGTTCTACAAATTAATAGAAGGAATTGAAATAAAGAGTGAACCTGAGCTTTTTGGTAATATAGGAAAAAGTGAAGTGGATTCTATTTTAAAGAAGCTTAACCGCTTACCTTGATGCTTATCACATAACAAACATGTTCTTTATAATTGATTTATCTTCAAGCATTTCGTAAGATTTGAAATCGCCTTTTTTTGAAATTTTTGACATCACTGTCAGCCATGTCTATTACTTCTATTGCCCAATGGTCAACTATCAGAAATTCACTTCCTGTAGACGTTTCTCCATATAAATAATTCACCTATCCCTATGTCTGTTCCCCAATGTCTACTTCTATAATTTTTACAAGAACTTATTGCTATTTATTACTGACTTGCAACATCTCTTATTGTCAAGCTCCTTTCACTTTTGATATTATAGTTATTCTTTCATAAAATTACATTTATTTTATCAATATTGCCCTTGCAGGGCCACCATCGCACTTTATCTTAAGAGGAAGTCCTACAAATGTATAAGTTCCTGCACTAATACCTTTAAGGTAGAGCCCTTCAAAAAGGGTCATATTCTCTATAATAAGTGTATGCACTATATCATCAGCATTGAATTTCTTTACGCTTAAGTAGTCAATGCCTAATGTCTTGATCCCTTTTGATATAAGGTATCTTGCACCATCTTCTGCTAAATGTGCAAAATCCTTTCTGAAAGTATGATATTGCTTCAATGAATTATTAGTTTTGAGAAGTATTATATCGCCTTTGCTTATTCTGTATTTTTTAAGTTCTTTTTCTCCTATTGAATTGCCTGCCTTTGTAAGATCAAGTACTTTACATTTGCCATAAAATGTTTCTATTGGAATCATATCTGCGGTTTTTCCTCTATTTTTGATATGCCTTTCAGCATCTACATGAGTGCCTGTATGGCTTCCCATATGTATCAATGAAACGTTAGTTTTGCTTTTTGGTATGCTGGTGTGCTTGTAGATATGCAATTTAGGATCTCCTGGGTATACGATCATACCCTCCTCTATAATCATTGAGATATCATAAATTTTCATTTACTCAGCTATTATATATAAATGTTCAAAAATTAAATATATATTACGTAAAACAGAATAGGGGAATAAAAGGGATTAATGTGGTTTTAGATTATGGAGTTATAGGTAATTGCAGGACGTTGGCTCTTGTAAAAAAGGATACATCCATAGATTGGCTTTGCTTACCTAAATTTGATTCTCCTTCCTTATTCTCAAGGATTTTAGATGCAGAGAAAGGAGGTAGTTTCAAAATAATCCCTGTAGGAAAATATGAGATAAAACAAGAATATATAGAGAATACAAATGTGATTAAGACTAATTTTAGAAATAGTACGGCAGAATTCGATGTTATAGATTACTTTCCATACTATAAAAAAGGAGATGTAACTATAAGAAATTCAGAAGTGCACAGAGTAATAATAAGGAAGCACGGAAATCCAATTATAAAAGTTTTAATTGACCCTAAAATGGAGTACAATATGTATATACCTAACAAACAAATTGATAATAACAAGATAGTATTTTCATACAAAAATACCTCCTTATACTTATATTCTAATTTAGAACTCAATAAAATACTGGACAATGAAGAGATTGAATTGCCAGAAAACAGCTATATACTGATTGCATATAATAAGCTAAAATATTCAACCGATATAGATTATATAATACAGGAGATGAATAATACAATAGATTATTGGAAGAATTGGTCTAAGAAAATAAAAGATGGAAGTGAATATAGACAATTAAAAGTTCGCTCTGCACTCATATTGTGCCTACTGACATATGAGGAGACAGGAGCTATAATCGCAGCAGGTACCACATCAATACCTGAGATTAAAGGATCAGTAAGAAATTGGGATTACAGGTATTCTTGGGTAAGAGATTCATCATTTACCGTTGAAGCACTGATAAAGCTTGGATTGATCGATCAAGCTTACAATTTCATAAAGTGGCTAAACTCCATTTATGCAAAGTACGGAATGAGTATGCAGGCATTATTCAAGGTAAACGGCAGTGAACATATCAATGAATATATACTTGAGAATATGGCAGGATATGAAAATTCAAAACCTGTAAGAATAGGAAATGAAGCCTATAAACAGCGTCAAACTGATATAATAGGGGAATTGTTAAATTCAGTTTACCTATTCTATCTGAATGGTAATACAGACCCTAAAATAGAGGAGATAAGTTGGGATTTAATATTCACCTTTGTAGAAACAGCGATAAAAGAGTGGAAAAAGAAGGACCACAGCATATGGGAATTCAGAGGTACTAACAAGAATTACACATTTTCAAAAGTAATGTGTTGGGTGGCTGTTGATAGAGGAATAAAAATTGCAAGAAGGCTAGGACACAAGGATGTTATAGAAAGATGGTCAAAGGAAAGGAGTAGGATAAAATACAGCATAATGAGATATGGCTGGAATAAAAGAGTAAAGGCGTTTACACAGTATTATGGATCAACAAGCCTTGATGCAAGTTTGCTTCTTATGCCATCTTTTGGATTCATAAAATGGAAAAACAAAAGAATGCTCAGTACAGTTGAAGCGATAAAAAATGAATTATCATATGGTCCTTTTGTGATGAGATACAGGAATAAAGATGAATTTGGAACTCCAAAGAGTGCATTTATCGCTTGTTCTTTCTGGCTTGTAAATGCACTGTATCATATAGATAAAAAAGAAGAAGCTATAAGTATCTTAAACAAAGCAATAGCATTTGAAAACCATATGGGACTGCTTTCAGAGGATATAGATATAAGGACAGGAGAATTATTGGGAAATTTTCCACAGGCCTATTCTCATATAGCATTGGTAAATGCCCTTAATACTCTATTTGATAATAAATAATAATATAACGATCAGCTTACTTTACATGTCAAACCAATAATATTGGGTGGTAATACCTTATGCCAATACTAAGTTAAAATTATACTTGCTCTCTTAGGATAATAGCAGAGTAGTTAAAATTCAAACTGAAAATCGGTCTAATTGGGAGGCTGCTAGCTCCGAGATTGGATTAACCTTTTTAACCTTTTAGTTAGTTCTAAATAACCTGTCATAGTAAAAATTTAGTTCCAGAACCAATTTTTTTGATAAAAAATATTTAGAAATAGTTAAATGGAAATTAAGTAACTCTATGCAGTAAAATTTAATATTAAAATAAGCCCAAAAAGGCTTAAAAAGTGTTTACTATATTTCTCCTCATTCACTTCTTAGTAAAGGGGTATTTTTTCCAATGATGTTATAGGTCTCATCAAAAATCTCTTTATCTACAACACCAAAATCTCCAGGTTTATATTGTACTAACCAGTCACCAGGCTTCCCAACCAAAGGCTTATCACTCCATGATACGTTTACTGTAAATGGTTTATCCATTTCACGTGCATACACTTCCATGCTCTTCTTTGCGTATAATCCTTTATCCTTATCTACCACTTCGTATGTTTTGTTAAAGTCAGCTAGAGGTATTGGCCAGTGTTCACCTTTAGTACCAGTCATTATTGCGTCACCAGCTTTACATGGTTGTGAACCCTCCTTAGTTTCAACAGTTCCGTCCTCCTTTGCAAAATGAACTTCCAAAGGAATAGGTTTCTTAACAGCAATAACTGCCTCTCCCTTACTTAAATCCATTTTATTGCAATCTAAAATTTTATTTTTTTCTACCATTTTATTCACCCATAATTTACAATATATTACTTTGTTTTATCAAATATTTATAGTTTCGTTTTATATAAAC
>JAKACK010000032.1 GCA_021821445.1 Microcaldota archaeon
TACAAGATACACCACAAACAATGAATTAATATATAATTACCTAAAATTAGCAATTAGCAAAATTATTTGTTCTTAATTTATTTTAAGTTTTTCATTAAACTCAATCAAATCCTTTAACACCTTCCTTTCACTTTCTATCTTTGCGTTTAAATAAACATTTAGAGATATAAATTCATTTTCAACTTGCTCTTCCATTTTTAAGAATGCTTGTGGATAAGTATCTCTAAATTCATCCCCTTTAACTAATTCGTCTGTTAATGCTTTTCTTGCTTCTATATCAATTAAATAAAATTCTATAGGAGACAAAATCCTCAGGTTTAGAGATGCAGCTGAACCCTTAATATATTTCTTTATCTCTTTAACGGACGATATATTATCAAATATTTTGTTCATAAAATCCTTAAAATCTATATTTTGTTTAGATAATGATATTGAAGCACCTAACAAAGGTGCACTATAAGTGAGGATTGAATAATTTGCTAATGAATTTTTAAAGAAGTTATTCAACTCTAATTTAACCCTATCTAAATAAATCTTATTGATTTTTCCTACTAGCGTAATATCTATTTTTATTTTTTTATCATCAGATATCTCTTTTATTTTATCATAAGCAAATTTAGAAAATTCTTTAACATTTTGAATAAGGTTTTTCTGGTAATCCTCTAAATCATTTAGATATTTCTCAAATTTATCTATATTTTTTAAAATATCCTTAAAATCCGTATCGTCAGCAATCAGCTGCTTTGAAATAGTTTCATTAGAAATTTGTAATCCTTTCTTTTTAACACTCAATTGTGCGGCGAATAGATTAGCTAATAATTCATCTTTTACATAATCATAGGCATTTTTATCTTTAACACTTTTATTTTTATAATTATCAGGACCAAATTGCATTGATATTGCATGTCCAAGTTCGTGTGCTAATGTATGGTCTATAATACTAATATCTTTGTTACTACCTAAATAAAGGTTAAGTAATTCAGGTTTTATATTTATTTCATTTGATTTAAAGTTATAAGCAGCTAGAATACTTGAATTTAACTCAGGATCCATTTTCTGCTCAATATCAGTTTTAGATTTATCTTGATTAAAAGACAATTTAGGTATGTCAAATTCTTTACCATAGTCCTTTATTATATCTCCATATTTTTCAAGATCTTCAATATAAATACGATTTATAGTAGACTTAAACGCTTTAATATCTTTTTCACTAAAATTAATTTTTGATTTATTATTGGTATTATTATCTTTATTTACCTTTAAGCTCTCCTTTTCTTCTTTATTATCCCTATTACTATATTTCTTAATTGTTGTCATAATAAACGCCTAATAGTAATGTTGTCTTTATTATAATATATATAAATTGCTATTTTTACATTTAAATATATCATATTGTTTTATGTGAATAAGAAAATTTATTTTTAGCATTATTGAAATTATGATAAATTTAGGATATTTAGGTAGTATTTATAAAGATTAATTCCAAATATGATTAACTCAATAGTGAGTATATGAAATTAGATTTTGATCCTAAGAAAAATATAACAAGTTTAGATCACTTTATACTACCATTTAAGAAAGTCAATAAAAAAATAAATGACTTACTTGTTGTGAGAAAAATAGTAAAGAATTGGTATACTGTACTGCTTTTTAGATTAGGTCTTAAGAAACCGAGATTTTTAATGCAGCTTAGAAATGGTAAAAAAATAGAAATAAAAAAATCTGAGGATTATTTTAAATTTTGGGAAAGCAATGCAGGTCAATCAGAGTTACTTAAACAGCTTAAATTAAATTATAAAATTAAGATATTGGAGAAAAACAAAATTATAGAACTCAAATTTAATAATAAAACATTGAAATTTTATTATGATTCCCAAAAACAACTAATTAGTACTATAGGAATGATAAGAGAGCAATTTATAGAACAACAATATGAGTGGCTTAATGTTAAAGGAAACAATGTTATAGATATAGGTGCAAATATAGGAGATACTGCGATATATTTCGCATTGAATGGTGCAAAACATGTGTATGCATTTGAACCTTATCCTTATTCATATGAAATTGCACTAAAAAATATCAAATTAAATGGATTGGAGGACGAGATAACTTTACTTAATATAGGATGTGGAAAAAAAGGTTACATAAAAATAGATACAAATTATAAAAATTTTGGAGGTACAGATTTAAAGCATTTTAAGGAAGGAGAAAAAATAAAGATAATGACATTAAGTGATATAATAAAGAGATTCAATCTCAATAATAAATCAGTATTAAAGGTAGATTGTGAAGGTTGTGAATATGATGTTCTGCTTAAAGCAGAAGTTCAGGATTTAAGAAAATTTGAACAGATTCAATTAGAATATCATTATGGATATATAAATTTAGAAGATAAACTTAGGAATGCAGGTTTTAAGATTATACATGGAAAACCTAACTATTCATTTAATAAAGAGGCGGAAAATAATGATATGTTTATTGGATCTATTAAAGCAGTTAAAATTAAATAATATTTAAAGATTATTAGATAAACCTATTTTATTTGATTAATAATAAGACCAGAAATTAATTTTAAATTTGTTTGTTCAATAATAAATAATATGTGATTTTCATGAAATTACAACCAACTAATGTTATAAATACATCAAATAGCAAGAGTATTTATAATAATGGCAAGAAAATAAATTTTATAAATAGTTCTGATTTTGCATTAATGATAATAATAGGTGGAATTTTAGGGCCAATAATAATATATAGGGCTATTCCAATCGGTTTGGGATTTTTAATTGGATCATTTTTATTTGCTTTAGCTATTATTTCTATCAATAGAGCATCTAGCTCCACTAATAGATCAAGAAACTTCAGATTCATGGTATTTCTAGGTTGTATGGGACTCTCAGTTGTAGGTGGTATTTATTTATATCTATTGGCTAGGAGAAATAAACTCACATTTTGATAATTCCAGTATAATATAGAATTTTACTTTTTTAGATTGATCTGATTTTTATTTTTTAATAGGTTAATTAATTAAAGGAAAAAATTTAGGCAACAAAGATATAATTTCAATTTATAATAATTTTATCATTATTTTATTAAATTATTTTGTTGTTTTATTGCATATTTTAAAGCATTGTATATATCATCATTAGTTGGATTCATAAGATCCTTAAATCCCATAAATTCAATTTGAGTTACTTCCTCTTTTTTATAATAACGATAAAAGTATTTAATTTTATTTTTTATCCCTTCTTTATAAAGTTTTTTATTTAAGCGCATATTCCCTTTGCTTATCCTATTAAAGAACATATTAATGGTAACGCCATAACTATATTTTTCATAAATTGGATCATAATTCCATATATTAAATGCTAAATTAATTTTATTAGTTGGAGTAATACTTTCATTATCACTAAAAAACTCTGAATTTTTAACATATTCTACATTTTCTTTAGCGTTTAGTTTTATAATATCTAATGAATTTATTGAATTTCCCATAACAAAATAAGTATTTTTAAACATCTTTTTAAGACCGTAATTAAAAATCGTACAATAATTTAAATAATCTTTAACCTGATTTTTTTCTTCTCCTGAAAGTTTTTTATTTGATACAATTTTATTCTCTATTTCCTCTATTTTAATATTATCAAAATTAGGACTATCAAATCTTTCTTTATTTTCAGATCTAACCATATGATGAAGTGAAATCAATTTATCATTTTTATTAAGTTTATCTAAAAATGAATTTAACATTAATTTTACAATAATGCTTTTTTTAGCATCTAAAAGGTCATCGTAATTTCCCATTTCAAATTCAACTTTATCCGCTTCTTTATTTATAGCCTCTTTATCAATAGTTTCAAAATTAATTAATCTATCAATATCCATTGAACCTTTATATACAAAGAGCCTTTTAG
>JAKACK010000033.1 GCA_021821445.1 Microcaldota archaeon
GCTAATATTGTGTCAGCCCATAAATTTTCTTTTGGATTTTCAATATAAGAAATTATTATAGGTGCAATTCTCATCAATGCCCCATTTCCTGCACCATTGACTACTCCTGAAAGATACCATGGTTCTTTGTAATCTTTATAATTTTTAAGGAACTCCTTTACTGTTTTACCTATTCCAAATATTCTATGTGATGAGAACACTTTAGCTAGTTCTTCCATATTTAATTTTCCATTATCCAATATTACCTCCAGCGTATCAAATGCAAGCTGTGTATCATCACTTGGCAATCCTATACTCTTATTATGTACATATCTATTTGGAAGATATTCTGTAATTAACCCATGTTTTAATTTTCTCTCTTTTGGCATCATACTTTCAGAGGTATTTCCAAGTGAATCACCTATTGCTATTCCAAGCAGCATACCTTCTATTTTAGACAAATCAACTGATTTTACTATTGGATTATTTTCATAGATAAAATTAGGTTCTTTTGATTTTATTATATTATCTTTAAATAATATTTTCATTATTTCTAAATTAGATAATTCATCAAGGTTCTTTGTAATATCATCCATCTTCTTTATATCAATTACCTCTGCTGTATAGGTTATTGATGAGATCGGATACCAGCATTTATTTCCATAATAATTATCGCACCCATTTGAATATGTCACTTCTTTATCAAATTTCACATTGTTTACAGGAATTAAAAATCTCTGCTTTTGGTCCGATTTTATATTTATTGTACATATTTCTTTAGATACAGAAAAACTGCCTGAAAAAACTTTTCCAGACATTATTATTTTTACAGTTCTTTCAGTAACTCGAGTTTTGGCATAAGCTTTCTGACCTACTACTATTTTATGAATGCTATCATGAGATTTATAAATCAATCCTTCTTTTGGTTGCCATCCAAATCTTAATCCAAATATACCCATAATAAGATTTAAGTAGGCAAATTTATATATCCTTTTAAGTATCAAAGATTGGCATTTCATTTAATAATTTCTAAAATTTATGATGTATTTAATTAATACTGGTTAAACTATTAGATACGCTTAAATACCCGGATATATTTAAGGCAATGCCGTAAAATAGAATAATAAGAAATATGATAAGTATGAATCTTATAACTATGGATGTACCTTTATCAATTTTATTTTGACTTCTTGTACTAGCTTTTAATCCTATCAGTAAAGCAACATAACTAGCTATAAACAGTAGCACTATAGAGATTATAAAACCTACCACCGTATCCAATTTGTCTAAGTTAAAAGAAGTCATTAAAACTATGGCCATAAACAGAGCAATTGTAAATGTTGCCCAAATGTTAAATTTTTTGCTAGTTATTTTATTATAAATAGCGGCTACAATAAAAATTATTATAAAGTCCCAGATAAATTTACTATTTGAAAATAGGGAGATGTTAAAAATAAGAACATTTGAATATATCAAATTTATATGTAGGGCAGCCAAAAAAGTTATTATTATTGATAGTATTAAAGATTCTTTAAGTATCCATTTTTCGTATAGAAAATTAAATGCGGATTTTGATTTGTAAACCTGAGATTCATCAATTACATCTGTTGATGGATTTGTTGGTTTTTTGTGTATTGGTTCTTCATATTTTCTTTTGAGTTCCATTTCATGCTCTTTGTTCCATATTTCAGTATATGCAGGGCATGGATGACCATCTTTCCTATTCCAATCCTCCCTATACTTTTTATATTTTTCTGGATCGGATTCTTTTATTGTATTCAAATTCCATATTTTTTGCGTGGACATAACAAGAATGGGCGTTAAGTGTTCTTCACAAAATTCTTCATTGCAGTATTTACACTTCGCAACTGCTTTATTATTACAACTATTTCTTTGGCAGATTTTAACCTCTTTTGAAGAAGAATTGGATGAAACATTTTCCTTTCTATTTTCCAAATCATCTATTGATTCACCAATCTCTGCTTTAGTTATTTCCCTATGATCTTTTTTTGTATCCGCTTGTTCCTTCTTAATATCATTATTTTTTACTGTTACCTGATTATGTTTATCTGATTCAATTTTGTTATAGTCACTTTTACTTTCTAAGAATTTTATAATATCACTATCTTCATTAACTTCAGCAAGTGCTTTTGGATCGTCTCTGATCTGTTTACTCTTATTATTTATTTCATCTCCACTAATGAATTGAACACCCGAACCTTTAGTAGGTTTCCATCCCTTATTCATTAGCTCGGTCTTTACTTTTTCAAATTTATTTCCATGCTCAATTATTCCTATTAAATGCGTAATTTCATGATTTGCAGTTTCTTTTAAACCTTCCGTATCTTGTAATTTTAATTGTCTTTCAGAAATGCAAATTGTATATGATTCGGGATGACAATGTGCCAACACTTTATTATCCGTATCATCATTTCCACTAAAATTAATTTCGGGCAGTGGCAAATGTAAAGCATCACATGCATCTTTCACTGCATCTATAAATACACGCTTTTTAGCATCTATTATTACGGGATTATCCATCAAATACACTATTATATAATGACAACAATAATTAATTTCTTAATATTTATCTTTACTTATAAAATAAATTTATTTCTTTCACATATTTTATACTCATCATATTTTTATTGCTATTTTTAAAATAAAGATATCATTTTATCTTCTTATTGCAATCCTCTATTAATATTTAAGGAAAAATTACAAAAACCAAATTAATCAAGGAACTTAAAAATAGTATGCAATAAAAATATAATATATAGTTTTTGTTAAATCTACACATTAATAAAATGTAATTGCTCCATATTATTCCTCCATACTCTTTGTTCTATATCCTATACTTCATATAATAGCTCAAAATCTTTGCTCAGCTTGTCTTCTATCGAGGCGCTCTTTGCTAAAGATTTTATTACGTTTATAAGGATAATTTATAATATTTACTTATACATTCAGATTTATCATATTCAACCTCTGCTTTAAGGATAACAAGTACCTCCTAACCAGTAAATAGAAGGTCTATCACTTGTATTAAATTCTATCTTAAAGGGTAACAACTACCTCTTAACCAGTAAATAGCAGGTCCATCGCTTGTGTTAAATTCTATCTTATATAGATATCCTTCATTGGCATAACAACCATCCGGCATAGTATAATTAATGCTAAAAGAACTATTTCTAGCTAATACTAATCCATTCGTATATGCAGTTTTATTTATTATGGCAGGTCCGTATCCTAAAAAGGGTCCACGAATTGAATTTATGGTTATAGATTTATACACGGTGTTAAACATTTTAACATTAAGTTTTGCCGGTATGTATGTACCATTATTGTTTACTTGTGTGGTTGCTATATGATTAATAAATATATAAGGTGAAACGTATATGGAATCAGATAAACTGGTATTAGAAACTTTCACTTCAATTTCGTGTTTGCCTACAGGAAGACTCACATTTGTCGCTATAAGCCAGTCAAAATACCTTTTGTAATTTAATTTTGTTCCATTAACTTCTAAACTTATATTTGGTGTATTGACAAGATTCAGATTTCCTAAATTAACAAGTAAAGTGCTATTTATATATATTATTTCATCAAGAGAAGGTGGAATTGTTCTATTATACAAAAATTCATATAGCTCATAGCTTTCATATTGCGTTAGAGCAGTAGAATAAAAAAGCTTATAAAGTGTAATTGAATTTGTATTATTGCTTATCATAGTTTTATTTTTAACAAGATAATTAAGCTTGCCATTAAGATTTGATATAAGATCCATCAAATTAAGTGGTAAGCTTACCATTTCCATGCTGTGGTTATTATAGACACAGCTATTATTCATACCCTCTATACTGGTAAATATATCAAATGCGCTACTTTCGTTTATATTTTGTTTAA
>JAKACK010000002.1:0-70694 GCA_021821445.1 Microcaldota archaeon
ACCGAGAAAATGGAAGAAAAAAGGCAGAATGCGCTGGAAATGGCTAAAAAAAAGGCGTAAGAGATTGAAGAGAGCACAAAAACGTAGGGTAGGAGAACTTTGATTCTACCTTCTTATTTTATGTAATGCATTTTAGGATTGCATAAGTTTGTTATTAGATATACTAAATTTTTAATATTTTTGTTTAGAAATAGTTTTTATTAAGATTCTAATTGTGACATCTCCCAGTCATAAATGGTATGGGATTCTAAGGTGGCTATAATTAGTTATAATGATGCTACTCATATAGTTCCTGCATTCTTGGCAACAGCCCCCCTTACGGAAGGTTTTTTTTACCTTCTCTTTATCTTTCAGTATGGCTATCTAATAAAACAATTCTTGATTTCTGCTCCTTTAATTCATCAAGTTTTGGCATTAAACACTTACAGGAGTCCCTTTTGCAGTCAATGGTTATAACATGACCTGTAGGCCAGTGTGGGACATGATATAGATTAGCCCTGGTTATGTGATGCTTCCATTGACCTTCAAAAAAAACAATTTCATGGCTGCAATTTTTGCAGATGCCAAATTTTAAACTCGCCATAATATGATTATTTTTTTAATAACCCTAATACTTTATATGCAGATTTTGTTATTGCCTTAGTCATTTGCACACTATAATATACCATGTGAGTTTTATGCACCACATTGATAAAAAATAATTAATTAACTTACTTTGTTATCTTATCCAAAATAGGATAGGTTTCATATAAGTTTTCTTGTTCTAATTGCTGATATACCATGTAAATTATACCAACAGTAAGTAATATTCCCATACCAGTACCTATTGCACCTGTTAAAGTTGCAAAAGCCGCTAGTAAACCTACGAATAAACTTCCAAGTACTGTCACATCAGGTATATATTTATCTAGAAGTTTCTTTATCATTCTTGGGTCTCTTCTAAATCCAGGTATTTGCCATCCCATCTCCTGTAATTGATCAGCTAATTTTTCTGGATTTTGCCCTGTCATTTCTATCCAGAATTTTCCGAATATGACACATAGTATCTCAAGTACTACAACGTAAATTATAACATGCACCCATTCTGGTACTAATAATGGCTTACCCCCAAATGGTAAGAATAGATCTGAAGTGTGTGTGAGTAAATATGAAAAATATGGTATATATCCACCTACTCCGTATGGAGCTGCATATGGAAGAGGAAATGATGGAGATATTAAATAGATTAAACCGCCTGAAAGAGTACCATTTGAATAATAAGCTATAAATTTAGCTAAATTTGCAAAAGAACCTCCGACTCCACTTAAGAACTTAAACCACACAGTAAAACTTTCTTCTAACGCTGTAGCTAATATGACTGGAAGTACGCTTACGTATAAGAAAGGTATAGGTAAACGTCCTCCAACCCCACGCATTTGACCAAAGCTAAGAGGCAGTTCTATTTTCATTTCATAAGCGTATATACTGATTAAGAAAACTAATATTGCAAATAATAATGGACCAAATGCTAGTATAGCATTTGCAGGTGCTGCTGCACCTCCTGCAGTTATTGCACCAACAACTTCTGGGAATATCACAGTTAAAGTTCCTGCTACAATTGCATAAGATACACCAGCGGCTATAAACATATTTATACCAGAGGTTATACCATATTTACTCATTGTTTCGTCCATAAAGACTATTGATATAGCACCAATTGCCAATTGAAGCATTACTATTCCAGCATCTGCAGGTGAAGATATAGGCACATAACCGCTTAATACGAAAGCAACAGATTCTACAACTGCTATTATAATAGCAGACATTTTCTGAAGGCTCTGGAATCTTCCTTTTTCTATAGGGTTATCCATATCTACGTGTATTATACCTGAACCATTTAAAAGTTGTAAAACTATACTTGACAGTACGATAGGTCCTATTCCAACTGTAATAATACTACCTATTCTAGCTGCAAATATAATGCTAATAAGTTGAAGTATAGGCTGTGTGACATCTGTTATGTTAACTCCTATAGCATAGGTATTATATAATAAAAAGTAAATTCCTAGTATTCCCACTGTCCATACCATCTTTTCTCTTAAAGACAATGGCTTTTTAGGCTGCTTTATAGATGGTATATATTTGGAAATCGAATCCATAAATTCAAATGTCACATTTATCACAGATTAAAAGTTAATTTTATATTTTTTTATAAAAAATATAATCCTTATACGTAAATTTCATTATAAAATTATAAATACTTTTCATATTAATTCTTAAATAAAAACTTCTATTTACTATTTATTAATATCCAATTTTCCAGATTTTAAATTTTGTGGTTTGGTTAATGAATATAACTGATAATAAAGAAACCCTAATTCTATTATTATAAGTATAGAAATTATATATATATTGTATTTTGATATACTTAAAACTATACCAACACTAGCTAAATCTCCAAATATTGGAATTAAAATCGAATATAATAATGGTGCAGTACATCCACATCCAGATAATATGCCTCCTATAGTTGGGACTGCTACACTGATAAATGAATCTGAAACTCCTTTTTTAACCTGACTCCTCAACTTTATTGAATATACTCCGATTGTTAATAAAATTGCAGATAAAATTACTATTGTGTATATCAGGAAATTTGGAATTTGTAATCCATATATAGTACCAGAACTTTTTAATACGGCAAAAAATATAAAGTAATAAATTATGGAAAATATAATTACAAGTACTATGTATATAGGTTTTGTAAATATTTCTTTAAGTAATTTAATCTTCTTATTTTCAATTTTCATCTTTAACGTTCTCACTTCTTAAAATTAATAAAAGGATAAATCAATTATATCCTTCATAACTTTCTAGTTTAGGTATTACAGGTAGACTGCATATAGGTGCTTTATTGTTTAGAGATTCACAGGTCATGGCTATATATAAATCTGCACCCCCATATTCTAACCAACCGAATTCATTTGTAGGCCTGCTTATATTATCAAATACCTCATTATGTGTCATAAATTCCATAGGTGGATCGTTATTAGGGGCACTTCCAAATCCAAAATCTGCATCATCTACTCCGGGAGTATTATATTTACCCCAAATTGTATATGGAGTACCCTCAAAATTACCCAAATCTAATATTAAACCCATAGCATTTATATATGCTTTATTGCCTGTTGCATTTATTCTGCTTTGTATAGTAGACATAGGGTTAAGTTCAAAACCACCAGTTATAGGTAATGTATCTTCAATTGATAAGAAATTTATATAATTGCTATTATAGAAATTTCCAAGGTCTTCTGCAGATTGATTATAATGTGCAGGTGCCCAATATAAGGTTGGTAAATCATGGTCACCAAATGATGAATATCCTTTAAATAAATTAGAGAAATTTCCGAATCTACCTAATGCTAAAGCCATTGCCCACCTATTTTCTCCACAAAATATACAGGTTATTGATCCAAGATAGATAACTGAAGGCTTTCCATTTACTACTATAGAGTGATTTAATTTCACCACTTCAGGGTTTGATCCAATAGCTGAACCGAATATACTACTGCCAAATGATCCATTAAGTATCATTTCTCCAGCAGTTTCAAAATAACTATCATTTGCATTATTAAATATAGCTAATTCACTTGAATTGAATGGCTGATTTATATTTGTTAATCTGCTTCCAAATGATTGATTGGCTTTTATTATTGGATCTTCCGGTATGGATGTGTTAGGTCTTATTAATTTTGAAGTTATATTTATATTTGGGTCACTAATTCCTTTTGGTTGGGCAGATACTGAAGTATTTGTAGATAAATGTAAACCAGATATTTTATTTGATAATTGGTTTAATTGACTTGAAAGACTAAAGTACACTAAGATTATTATTATGAGTAAAATCAGAGAAGATAAATATGGTAAGTATTTGTTATAATCCACTTTATTCTGTTTATTCTCAATTTTTTCATCAGAATTTTCAGATTGACCCGCTTTCATTGGTTCATATCTTAATTCTTTTTGAGTTTCATTTGTATTATTTGCATTAGAAGTTTCTGTTTCATTTGTATTATTCTCAATTTTTTCATCAGAATCTATAGTAACACCTAATTTGCTTTAATTATATTCATTTTTTATTAATATATTTATAACTTTACTAAAAAAATTTATTATAGGTGTAAATTGTTTGGAAACGCGGGAAAAGGAAGTATCACTTTATAAATTAAAAGATTATGATTTTAGTGTATTTGACCTAATAGATGCGCATTGTCATTTAGATCAGTTAACTTCCGAAGAGATATCTGATTCTTTAAAGTATATTGATATTATGTTAACAAATAGTGTTGATTTAATTTCATGCATAAAAAATTTAAAATTAGTTGATAATAAACATATTTTTGCCCTTATGGGGATACACCCAGAGTTTGCTTTAAAGTTGAAGAATTATGAGATTGATTATATAGTAAATTTTATAAGGGAGAATAAAGCAAGAATAAAAGGCATCGGAGAGATTGGGTTAGATTATAGTATTGCAAAAAACTTAAAAACAAATATACTTAAGCAAAAAAGGGTTTTTGCCAAAATGCTAAAATTAGCAAATGAACTTGATTTACCTGTATCTGTACATTCTAGAGACGCAATTGATACGGTACTTGATATGCTGCATAAATATAAAATAAAAAAAGCGCATATACATTTCTTTGAGGGGGATGAAGAACAAGCAATGCGTACTGTTAATTATGGGTATATGATATCTATACCACCATTGATTTCTAAAAAAAGAGTAAGAGCTATAAAAAGTGTGCCTATTGAAATGCTTATGGCAGAAACAGACTCCCCTACAGCAGGATCTTTACCTAAAAATGTTATTGAATCTGTAAAGATTATTGCGGAAGCAAAAAATATAGATAATGAGACTGCTGCTAAAATTTTAACACACAATACGAAAAGATTTTTTAACCTCAATGATCCAACAACGGCATTTTTAAGAAATTCTAAAAAATGAAAAGTATTAATAAATATGTAATTAAAATAATTCATATTAAGTGTTTTTATGTTTCGTTTTAATTTCTTATTAATTTATGGGCCCGTAGCTCAGCTTGGACAGAGCGGCAGCCTTCTAAGCTGATGGTCACGGGTTCAAATCCCGTCGGGCCCGCTTATACAATATGATTACATATAGAGCCCAAAATGTTACCTTTTTTAACATAGTTTTAACATGGAGAAGTGTTGAGAGAGGAATATCGAATTTATCTATCCTGTTCTTGTTTTAGATCACGTTCTAAACGCTTAATGGTAAGGCCTAAGAAGCTGATCTCTTGAACTCTAGGTGCAAGAAGTAACACAATTATAACACCCCCTAATATTATGAGATTGCTATCTAAAACAATTACTTTGACTTCACTTAAAACTAACATAATAAATGTAAGCAATGCTAATACTTCTGTATAACGTTTAAATTCATCTATCGCTTTTGTATACTTATTTTTCTTGACTTTTATTAGATCAAAACCCATTTTGTTTTTATTATTAGGGATGACTAAAAATGCTTCTATTGACTCATCAAAAATTGACAATATCTCCATTATCTCAATTTTTCCCATTTTAACTGAAGAATCGTCTGTTCTAGCTTTGAGTTCATAGATCGCCTTTATTTTCCTACTTTCGACATCTATTAAACTAATATCAAATTTATGTCTACACCATTCAACCTCTCGTACTATCTCATATTTATTTTGATTGATCTCTGTTTTATATTTAGCTTTCAAGAAAGCGACAACTTTATCTGCCAACTCGGATTCTTTCATATTACACCATCATAATTTGTCCTTATTTAAACTCTCTTCAATTACTCTCTTTTGTTATTCCCTAAAAACTATAAATCTAAATTATCTGTTTTTAGATTTTTGTTTGCTTGTGCTTTGATTTGTATTCACCTTAATATCATCAATTGATTGATATGCTTTACTTATTTTATATTCAGGATCAGATGTTCTAAGTAAGTTTCTAGCTAAGTAATACCTAACATTTGTTGAGCTTATATATTTGTTTTCTTCCCCCATTTCTAGTTTTAAGACTGTACATCCGTTTATTGCACCTTCTGGAAACTCACCAACTGCTATTGGTAAGTATTTCATAAATGAGCTAATTGCTTCTTGGGTACTTGGTACTTTTACTATTAATTTTTTACCCTCCCAAACAATTTTTACTATATGGTCATGTCCTGCTATATTTACTAAAGCAGTAGTCCTCTTTTTTATATTATGTCTTGATAGATCTGTTTCTTTAGCGGCATTTTCATGGGATAATGCAAAATTAACTCCATTTATAGATTTTTCGCCCGCACCAAAATCTCCTCCGACTATAGCGGTTAATCCTTTCAGAGCATTATCTATATTTTTTACCAATTTCCCAACCGATGCAGATTTTGGATTTGCTTCTAATAAACCTGCTTTATAACCCTCCAATTTTAATCTTATGGCATTAGTTATAACAGTAGATTCGTCTCTGTGTCCCTGTCCATCTGTTTTATTATAATGATTTCCAGATACCGATAGAATAGTTCCTCCTCTTTCAGCTACATCTTTTACCAAATCATAAATTTTATCTAAAAATACCATTACCTGTTCATCTATATTTGGCATCATTTTTTTTGAATTCAGTTCATAAAATTTAGAAAGTACCTCTGGATTGTTCTTCCTTAGGTAATCCTCAACTTTTGTTTTATTTGCAAGTGAATCGACTTCGTTTGGTTCTGCTCCATGATTCTTATAAAATCCATCTAACATATCCCCCATTAAAAATAGTACATTTATTTTTTCTTCTTTCATCTTTTCAACAGATTTTGTTATTACCGATATTTCTGATTGATTACCTATATGCGTATCACTTAAAATTCCTAATAAAAGCTCATCCCCCTCGTTTTGATGCTTATTTATTTTACTGATTGAGTCTTCTAATCTTTGTTTTATTTCTGGATAATACTTCTTGAGTTCCCAATCTTTTAATTCTGAAGGTAATTTATTTAATGCGACATGTTTTTCTAGATCTTTATTAGTGTATTTGCTTAAATTGTAATCTATATCTTTATCCTTTATTTTCTCCCATCTATCATTAAGAATTTTATATTCATTCTTAATTTTTTCATTATATGCCTCTTTTAATTTGTCTGCAGTTATTGTAATATATTCAAAAGGATTCTCTAAATTAGAATGCACTTTAATTATTGACATGTCACTACTCAATGCACTATTTTGCATAGTTTTGGTATAAGGTGTGTTTATACCCCTATTCCAACATTCAGATACTTTTTCTGGGTCTGTGAATGGACCCTGAGACAATGCAACTGTCAGATTTGGAGACCCATTTTCTGATGGTTCTATAGTTAATGATGAAGAATTATTTTTCTCGGATATTACTACAGTATCAAGTTTTTTATTATATTCGCCTTTTAATAAGTCATTTTCATTAAACAAATATGTTTTTTCAATCACATTATTATTATTTGCATTGCTTATAATACCTGAGGATATAGCTGTTAAACTTGAAGCAGTTAATAAATTAAATTTGTATTCATATTTTCCACTTCCTAAACTTATAATTTTATTATTTATTACCTTTTTATTTTCATCATTTGATACTTGGAAGTCTATCTTTCTTTTTCTTCCAAAAGCATCTTTTAAATATCCTAAATAATATAGATTTGATAATTCTGTAAGTATTGCTTGAGATTCAGTATTTGTTTGGGAATTAGATGCAAATCTATCTATAACCTCGTTTTCTTGATTTGATTTGCTTTCCTCATCCAAATCATTCATTTCTATAATTTTATTTGTAATTAATCTTATTGAACTTGATAATGCCTTTGATTCTGCAGTTAACTTGTTTAATTCGGTTGAATCGGATGTTTCTTTAATCTTTTTTGATATTTCTATTGATTTCTCAGTTTTAGATTTTAAATCTTGTTCAAGCTTATGTTTATTTGCACCATAATTTTGTATTGATGCAAAATAAAGTTTGTTCAATAATTTTAATCTTTTTTCTGCCTCTGTCTTTTCTTCTCTATTCATATTTTCCTTTATATTTATATTTCTGAGCTCTTTTTCATCATTTTCAAGTTTTTTAATTAAAATCTCCAATTTTTCATTATACTTTTTAGACCCTTCTGTACTTTTATTATCGGCTTTAAATTTATCTAATGCTACTTTATCTTTATTTCTAATTTGTAATAATTTATTTTTGGGCTCTTTCATAGAATTTAATATCTCTATACGTGAATTTATTATAAGATTTTCCTCTTCTAATTTTGATTCTAAACTTTCTTTATCATATTTGTGAGATAATGCATGTTTATATAACATTGCTAATGTTCCTTTAATTGCTTCTATATTTTTTGTATCGTCATCACCATAAACATAAGTTATATTGCATTTTTCTGGTACTGCTTTGATTATTCTTTGCATGATTGGTTTCATAAAAACAGCGGCATCGTGTGGTGTGTTTATTTCTTTAATTGTAGTTGCAGAGTAATTATTATTTCTAGGTCCACCATTTACAGGTATAAATGGAAGAAGTCCTGAACCTATTATAAGTGTATTCGGTTTTTCATCTGTTTTTAAATTTTCTATATAACTTGCCAAACCAATTAAATTTTCTTTACTCATATATTTTTTGGAACCACCAATATTACCTATAGAAAATATTTTGTAAGTATCTCTATTTTTAACCCTTTTTCCACCACCCATTGTTTCACCAATTAAAGATTAGAAATTATGCTTTTAAACACTCCTTTTTAAAAAATTTTTTAAAAAAACCATAGGTTTGTAGTTAACTTTTTAAACTTATTTTACTAATTATAATTTGCAACGAAAATATGTCTATTTTTACAAAAATATCTGCTTTTAAAAACTTATTTTATATTTAAAAACTAGTAAAAGTGCAGGGGGTGAGATTTGAACTCACGAAGGCGCTAAGCCACAGGATCTTAAGTCCTGCGCATTTTTCTGTGACTTTTTTTGCCTTAAGCCAGACCAGTCTCTGCCACCCCTGCATATTTAAAAAAATTCATGCATACATAGAAGGTCCTTCTGTATTGTATGAGTCTTTATAAGTTTGATGGTTTTCTTTATTTTTCTTTATTATGTCTTTTATTTTACTTTCAACTTCTTTAGCTTCTTTATCCAGTTCTTTTATATCTATATTAAGATTGAGCAACTTATTTATATATTTTATTGCTGATTCTGCGTACTTTGGGTCAATGATATCCGGATTTACTGGAATTAATATAGTTACATCATTAAGATTATTTTCAATCGCTTTAGTCATCAACAATGCACTTATACCAGTTGCGACGCCCTCGTCAATTTGTGATATGCCCAGACTTTTTATATTTTCAAGAAGCTCTTTTTTTGAAGTCATCGCAAATGCCTTTGAGTCCATATCTGAATTATCCGTATCGTTTTTATCTGAAATCTTATAAGGCATACCATTTACAGATACTACTTCAGATATCTTATTTTCAGATATAAAATCATTTATTTTATCACTAACTTCATATATTAATTCCATTGGTATCTGGAATTCTGCAAATATCGTTATAATTTTAAATTTTTCTGAAACATATATTCTTATAGGTGGCATGGGTATAGTTTTATGTATGGCTATCAAAGGTGGGAATTTATCAGATTCTAAATATCCTGCATAGGTCATTCCAAGTTTATCTATCATATAATTTATTACCATAGGTCCTACTAAACCTATACCTGGAAATCCTTCTATAAATGAATAATCTTTAAGATCCATCTTCTTATTCCATTTTATATTAATCATCTTATCATATTATTTTCTCAGTTAAAACTTTTAAATATTCGCTATTTTGACTGGATTTTACTTTTCTTATTGAAAATACATTATTGCTCTCGCAACTACATATAAAAAATAGAATAGTTATTTAAATATATCTGACGATAATAATATCGGTGTAAAAAATGGAACAGATTGGAAAAGAACAGATTAAAAGAGAAGCAGGATATCTATATTATCTAGGAAGTGATGGATATGTATGGAGAACACCTATGAAGTCAAACCCAAGTGGTAAGAAGAGTAAGCTTGGAAAAGAACAGATTAAAAGAGAAGCAGGATATCTATATTTTATAAATAAAAAAGGATATGTTGCAAGAAGCAAAATGAATAGAGGAGGAAGAAAGTAATTAATCCCTTTTGCTTAAAATTCTATTTTTGTATTTTTATCAATTTTATAATTTTTTATATACCCTGCACTTAATTCTATGATATATTTCGATTTATACTTTGGATAGTATACAGGACAATTGAACATGCTCTTACAAGCAGGTATATTCTCCTTTATATCGATAATGGATTTATCTTTATCTAACCAAATTATGTCGATAGGAAAATTCATTTTATACATCCATATCCCATATTTACTTTCAGTGGTGAAAATAAAGAGCATACATTCATTTGTATTTATTGATTCTGTATACATTAAACCTACCATGCGTTTAATGAAATTGTCAGAAATTGATGCATTTAACTCATTATCTCCAATCTTAATTAATTTTTTAACATATTTTTCTCTACTTTTTAAGAATTTCAGTACCACTAAATCCCCACTAATAAAATAATTCAATTTCTGTATATAATGTTATATTTGATAGGTAAAACTTTAAATAGCATTAACAATTTAATTATAACTGAGTTATAAAGTGGTAATATGGCAGAGTTATACAATGAAGTTTTACAGGAAGAAAATGATTATGCTAATAAGTATGGATTTAGCGATAAATTACTTTACGAAGAAATGCAAAAAGGACTTTCAGAAGATATTGTCAGATTTATATCTAAAACAAAGAATGAACCTGAATGGATGTTAAATAAAAGGTTGTTAGGATATAAGATGTTTGAAGAAAAACCAACACCTAAATGGGGTCCTGATTTAAGCAAGCTCAATTATGACGAAATTTATTATTATAAGAAACCAAAGAATAGTAAAAATGTTGATAATTGGGATCAAGTTCCAGATGATATAAAAAAGACGTTTGATAAATTGGGTGTACCAGAGGCTGAAAGAAAATTTTTTGCAGGAGGAGCTGCACAATATGATTCGGAGGTTGTTTACCATCATCTTCAGCAGGATTTAGAAGCTAAGGGAGTTATATTTACAGATATGGATACAGCTGTAAAGAAATATCCAGATTTAGTAAAAAAATATTTTGGAAGTGTTATACCTCCAACAGATAATAAATTTGCAGCATTAAACACGGCAACTTGGTCTGGAGGCAGTTTTATATATGTACCTAAAGGAGTAAAGTTAGCGATGCCATTGCAAGCTTATTTCAGAATAAATGCAGAAAGCTCAGGGCAATTTGAAAGGACGTTGATAATTGCAGATGAAGGGGCAGACGTAACTTATATAGAAGGTTGCACGGCACCTATTTATATAGCATCAGCATTACATGCGGCAGTGGTAGAATTAGTTGCTCATAAAGATGCGCATATAAGATATGTTACAGTGCAGAATTGGTCTAAAAATGTTTATAATCTTGTTACACAGAGGGCAACAGCCGGAGAGAATGGACATGTAGAATGGATAGATGCGAATATAGGTAGCCAAGCAAATATGAAATATCCAAGCATATACCTGAATGGTGAAGGGGCAAAAGGAGAAATATTATCCATAGCAGTTGCTGGAAAGGATCAAATACAGGATACTGGAGGTAAAGTATTCCATCTGGCACCAAATACAACTTCAAAAATTATTTCAAAGAGTATAACAAAAGGAAATGGATTAACAACATATAGGGGATTAGTCCATATAGATAAAAGAGCACTTCATTCAAAATCAACAGTTAAATGTGATGCTTTACTACTTGATGAAAATTCAAAGACAAATACATATCCATATAATGAGATATACGCAGATGATGCATTCATAAGTCATGAAGCTACAGTTGGAAGATTAGGTGAAGATGAATTATTTTATTTAATGTCAAGAGGTTTAAGTGAAGATGACGCTATTGCAACAGCAGTACTTGGATTTATACAACCTTTAGTTGATGTACTTCCATTAGAATATTCACTTGAATTGAAAAGACTGATAAAAATGGATACAAGTAATTCCATAGGATAAATAAACAGGAGGTTGAAAGATATGTACAACAATTATATGGATATAATGAAAGAGGCAAATTCCCTTTATAATCAGAAATTTCAGAATGTTGACTTTTATTCTGATTTGCTTTATAAAAAATATAATGCTAAATTAGAGTTAAAGACACCTGATAAAAATATTAGTGGTGCTAAAATTGAAGATTTGAATTTTGATAAACAGGATTTTGATTTTAATTTGGTTATAATTGATGGATTTGTTTCAAAAAATAATAGTGATTCGGTAAAGGTTTATGAACCTGAAAATTTTGCAAATGAGCTGCTTAAATACAAGTTATTTGATAATTCAAATAAATATGCAGTATATGCTCATGCATTTTCTAAGAACATAATTTACATAGAACCAAAAGAAGGAGAAAAAATAAATATATCTATAAATGTTGATAAGAACCCATACCCCATTCAATTAATAATAAATTCAAGTGCAGAAAAAGCAACAGTAAATGTGATAATTAATTCTGGAAAATCAAAGGATACACCAGTACAACTTATCATGAATGAGGTAACTTTAGGGGAGAACTCAAATTGTGATTTGAACATATTACAGCTTGATGGAAAGTCAGATGTGGTTAATATGTTAAAGAGCAAAGGAAATCGTTACTCTTCATTAAACTTAAATGAATCTTACTTTGGAAATAATATAACAAAAGAGGAAGCGTATTTGGATGCAGCAGATGAAAATGCTTCAGTTGCGGTTTATAAAACAGTACTTGGAAAAGAAGATCAAAAATTCGATATATTTACAGATATAATAAATAGAGAGAGACTTACAAAATGCAATTCCACTATATCTGCTATAGTATCGGATAGTTCAGTTTGCTATTGTAAAGATGTTGCAGAGGTTTTAGAGTCAGCTAAAAATTCATTCTCAAACATAAGTCAAAAAGGATTAATAAATGATAAAACAGCCCATTTAGACTTAATGCCTGATATGTCTATAAAAGAGAGTTATACAAAGGCATATCATTCTAGCTACTCATCACCTATAGATGAAGGTGATGTTTTTTATCTTTTATCTAGAGGTATTGATAGGAAACAGGCTGAATATCTTATAAAAGAGGGATTTTTGTCTTCTAATCTAAAATATATAAAGGATGAGAAATTTAGAAACATTGTGATTAATAGAATTGATAGTATACTGAAGGATAAAAGTAAAATTTATGAATCTGTAGAATCTGTAAGATGAGATAATGATTGAATATGAGATTTTTTTGAAACAGTTTCTTCCAAAGTTGAGAAGTGATTCTGCTAAATTGCTTAATGAAAAGTATAAGCTGAATCAGATGGAGATAGCCAGTAAATTAGGTATAACGCAAGCTGAAATAAGCAAATACTTAAATCATATAAATACAGATGCGATAAGTTATAAAATAAAAAAGAAGGATGTACAAGAATTTGTAACAAATTTAATAAATGAAAATGAGTTACAAGCTCAAAAAGTTGTTTGTAGAATATGTCCGGTAAATTCGAAAACAGTTTGTTCTTTTAAAATTAAATGATGAAAGTGATAATATGATTTTAGAAATAAAAGATTTACATGTAAAAACAGGGGATAAGGAGATAATAAATGGATTAGATTTAGTTGTTAAAGAGGGAGAGATGCATGTGTTGATGGGTCCGAATGGTTCAGGAAAAACAACATTGGCAAAAACCATTATGGGTCATCCTGCATATAAGATAACACAAGGAGATATATTAGTAGATGGAAAAAGCATAAAAGATTTATCAACTGACAAAAGAGCAAAGTTAGGTTTATTCATACAGTTCCAAGAACCTGTTGAAATTGATGGGGTCGGATTTGTAAACTTTTTAAGAAGCGCAGTTGAATCAACAACAGAACAAACAGTGAATATAAGGGAATTATTGAATAATATAAAAACAGATGAATCAAACTTAAAGATTAACTCAACTCTGATAGATAGACACCTTAATAAAGGATTTTCAGGAGGAGAGAAAAAGAAATCTGAGATACTTCAGATGAGTATACTCAAACCAAAAATAGCGATATTAGATGAACCTGATTCCGGTCTTGATGTGGATGCGATAAAAGTTGTCGCAGATAACATAAATAGAATTTCAAAGGAAACAGGGATGGGTACGATAATAATAACCCACTACAATAGAATCCTTTCTTATATGAAACCACAATTCGTGCATGTGATGGAAAAAGGAAAGGTTGTCAAGAGTGGAGGACTTGAACTTGTTGAACAGATAGAGAAAGAGGGTTATAACGAAATAGATAAATGATATTTAAGGTGATAAAATATGTCAATGGATATATACGCGGAAGAACTATTGTCACATTATGAACATCCCCACAATAAAGGAGAAATAGCCACAGCAGAAACTAAAATGCACGAGCACAACAACACATGTGGTGATGACATAACGGTTTATTTGAAGATAGATGGAGATAAAGTAGATGATGTGAAGTTTGATGGGGATGGATGCTCTATAAGTATAGGAACTACTAGTATGTTAACTGATTATATAAAAGGCAAATCAATTTCAGATATTGAAAAGATGGATTTTACAACAATTAAAAATTTAATAAATATAGATCCAGGACCAGCTAGACTTAAATGTGCTACAATATCATTAAAAGCAGTGAAAGAAGCGATATTTAATTATGAAAAGAAGGAAGTTGATGATTCAACTAAGGATCTTTAATTCTTTTTTATTTATAATAAAAATAGTAAGGCCTTTTAAAAGGCTAAATGTTTTGCATTCACTTTTCTTTTTTTCTCAAAAGTTCTTTATTTTTGCTGATTTCTAATAACTCTTCTATTCTTTTAAAAGATAGAGTTACAGGTTTCAGATCAACACAGTTGACTTCTGGGAATCTTGTTTCTTTTCTTATTTCTATTTCTGTCATTTATTCACCTCGTTAATAAATAAATATAAATTGAGGCAATGTTTGGTTGTCTTGTGAATACTATATATGATTGATAGGCTTATAAATTTTGCTAAAAATTCAGTACATTTTAATACTATAAAATGGGGATGCCGAGATTTGAACTCGGATTACTAGCTCCCGAAGCTAGCAGTCTGCCAGGTTAGCGTACAACCCCAACTTTAAGTCATTATATTAATAATGAATTATCTATTTATACTTTTGAATTTTTGCAAAAATTTTTTGTAATAGAATTGTTTTTATATTTGAAATTTAGATATATTATTATGTACACTTCAGAGAACTTAGATTTTGCTTATAGATACCCATTTACAGATACTGCTAAGGATATCATTAATTCATTAAATATAACATCTGTTGATTTTAAATATCTTGAATTAGGGAAAGCTAAAGCCTCTGCAGATATAAACGATTCTATAAAATATTACGATATATCAATAGACTCTATAAAAATAGATGAGCTTATAAGTTATGTGTACGCTAGAATGATGTTGTTATCTCTTAATAAACTAGATTATAATGAAAAGTTTGCCCTAGGTGAATCAAAAAGAGTTTTTGAAGCTATGGGTAAGGATTCGGAAATAAATATATTTAGACTTTCGAGTTTTTTTAGTATAAATTTGAGAAAGGATATAGATAAAGATTATCTTATAAAATTTGATTCGTATCTTCACAACATACCTAAGGATCCAATGTTTGCATTGTCAAATCAAGAGTTACACCAAGGATTTGTAAGAATAAGTTTTAGCAAATTAAAATTTATATTAAAACAAGCGACTTATAATTATATAAAATCAGGATTATTGCAGGATGAAAAAATAAAACTTCCGAAGGAAATTAGGGATTATGCAAAGGATATAAAAGATGAACATAAGGTAAAGATTAGAAATACAGGTAGTATGGCTTGGATAGAAAAATTATTGGATACTCCAATAACTGATGTGAGGCATAGAACTGTAAATTTAATCTTAGCACCTTATCTGACTAATGTTAAAGGGCTAAGTGTAGATGATGCATTTAAAATAATTTCAGATTATATTGAGAGATGTAAATTAGTAAATCCTGATACTAAGATTAATGAGACTTATATAAGATATCAGTGTGAATACGCAAAAGACAAAAAGTTAAAACCTTTATCTTTATCAAATGCAAAAGAACTTCTTGCAGGAGTAATTGATTTTGAAGTTAGTAATGAAGATGTAAATAAGAATAAAAAATCTAAAAAGTGAATTTTATCCTAATTATAATTAGATTCAAACTTTAATTGAAATTAAAAGAAGATTTTATACTTTATAAAAAACATGCTAAACAGCAATATGCTTTTCCACCCGAGGGCAGTACACACATATCGTTAACATGCTTAGCTTCCGAGTTCGGAAAGGGATCGGGCGTTTCCATGTTCCTGTTACCGTTTAGCATCATTATTATGTATCTCAATATTTATAAAGCTTTTGTAAAATTATTTGGATAAAATTGATTGAATAAATGCTACCTTATCGTTATATATTAGTAAACTTTTATTTAAAGGTAATATATAGACTTTTGACGAAAAATTTATAAAGTATAAAAGCTTTATACGTAAATAATACCTTATATTACATTCAGATGATTAAATGGAGGATAAAACTAATAGAGAAACAAATGATTTTATAACTTTTATGAAAGAACAAGGTAAACTAATTAATCAAAAATTAGAGGAATCTTTAGGAAATGAAAACTCTAAGCAGAATATTCAAAAATTACTTGGAAGAGGAGGCTATAAATACGATAGCAATTCTATAGAAAAAAGTATAATAGATCCCGCATGGTATTTAGTTTCACAGGGAGGTAAAAGATTAAGACCTGTATTTACTCTTCTGGTTATAGGACTTTTCAAAAAGGATTTTGATGATTATATTGAATTTTCTATAATACCTGAGGTTTTACATACTGGTACTCTTATTCACGATGATATTGAAGATAAATCTATTAAAAGAAGAAATGCTGATTGTGTACATATTAAATATGGTTTGGATATAGCTTTGAATTTAGGAGACTTTATGTTTTATTTCCCAATGAAAGCTTTAATTGATAGTGATAAATTATCAACTGAACAAAAATTAAAAATTACTAGAGAGTATATAAACGATATGTTAAAATTAGGTATAGGGCAGGGAGTAGATTTGGCGTGGCATAATTACTTAGTAAATATATCAGACATAAGCGAAGAAAATTATTTAAGAACTGCTTTTGATAAGACAGGAGCTTTGCTTGGATTTGCAGCTAAATTAGGTGCAATAATAGGAAATGCAAATGAAAAACAAGTTGAAGCACTTGGTAAATTTGGAGCTACGATTGGAGTATCTTTTCAAATAAGAGATGATTATCTTAATATAGAAAATTCTAAAGTTTCGGACAGTAAAGGAGGTATAGGGGATGATATAACCGAAGGAAAAGTTACATTGTTTGTTTTGCATGCTCTAAAATTAGCTAATCCGACAGATAAAAAAAGGTTAATTGATATCTTAAATTCTCATACATCTAATGATAAATTAAAAAAAGAAGCTTCAGATTTACTAATTAAATATAACTCAGACGGATATGTAAAAGATATGGCAGATTCTTTAATTGAAGAGAGTTGGAAAGAGATTGATAGTGCATTTCCAGATTCCCCATCTAAAAAAAGATTGAAAGAGATGGTTGGATTTATTTTGAATAGAAATTTTTAAAGGTGTAATTATGGATAAAATAGAAAATGTTGATAGTTTTAAGGACTTTATAGCACTTTATAAAAATAGTGTATATAACAGGATAACAGATTATATGGAAGGTATAGAACCTGAAGCTTATATTGGTATGGTTAGATGTTATATTGACAGGAAAGGGCAATATAGAAGACCATCTTACGTATTACTTTGGAATTTACTTTATGGTGGTAAATTTGATGATGCTTTATTACCTGCAGCTTCACAACAGGTATCTGAAGATTGGCTTTTAATGATAGATGACTGGATGGATGATAATGATTTACGAAGAGGAGGTAAGTCTGCTCATCTTATATATGGGGATAGATATGCTATCAATGCTGCAAGTAATTTACAAAGTATAAATTGGAAAATTGTTTATGATGCATGTAAACAATTAGGAGATCCAAGACAAAAACGTTATTTTGATAAATTTTATGATATTATAAATGTGACACACCAAGGTCAGTATAGAGATGTACACTTAACAAGAGATGTAAAAGATATTACTAAATTTACAAAAGAGGATTATTATGAATCTATACATGCAAAATCTGCTTATTATAGTGTTTATGGTCCTATGCAGCAAGGTGCTATAATAGCAGGAGCACCTGAAGAGGTAATAAATCAGATTAAAGAATATGGAACTCCAGCAGGATTGGCTTTCCAAATTAAAGATGATATACTTGATTGTACATCTACCCCAGAACAGCTAGGAAAATCTATAGGTACAGATGTAAGGGATGGTGTAAAGACTGTTATATTATGGAGCGCAGTTCAAAACGCATCATCAACTACGCTTAACAAAATGAAAGATATATACATGAAGGATCCCAACCAAAAGACTAAAGAGGATATCTCTTATATATTAGATAAGTTCAATGAATTAGGTTCAATAGATTATGCAGAGAAGGAAATGAAGGCTTTAATAGAAAAAAGTATAGATAATTTCAATAAATATACAACAAACATACAGGAATCTAATATAAAAGATCTTGCAAGAGAAGGAATAGGTTACGTATCTAATAGAAAAAATTGATTTATTTAGAGGGCCCATACTTACGTATGAGCCCACATATCTAGGGTTTAGGTATGCATAACTATTTTTTAGAAAATATTTATAAACTTTTTCCCTATGTAATGTTTTTGTTATAGAAAAACATATGTATATAGTAAAGTATAAATATATTTATTAAAATACATATAAACGAGGAATGCGATGACTAACGCAATATAAATAGTCCCTATAAAATATAGGCGTCTTCTAGGGTTTTAGGTATGTCTAGGGTAGTAGGTATGGCAAATGAAAAAGAAGAATTTGGAGAGATTTTGACTTTTCTTCTGTCGAAGAAAAACAAGGAATATTCGCTAGATAAAATGAAAGATCCAATACTTTTATTCAATAGTGATTCAAGGACTAAAGAACAAATAATTTGGCTATTAAATGAGATAGTAGATGCCAAAAAAATAGCAGAAGCTTTAATGGAAAGCACACTTGAACAACACAACTACGAAATAAAAATAAAAGTAAATGGAGATTCGTTAGCTATGGAATCTATAACAACAGTTTGATTTTTTTCTTTTTAATATTTTATTAATGATTTAATTGGATAATTACCAATTTTTTCACGAGCACCTAACCCTTCCAATTCGATTAAAAATGATAATGCAGTTACATTTCCACCTAATTCATTGACTATATCTATAGCCGCTTTAGAAGTACCTCCGGTTGCCATTAAATCATCACAGATTATTACATTATCTCCTTTTTTAATAGAATCTGCATGCATTTCTATTGAATTTGTTCCATACTCCAATTCGTAATCCTTAGTTATTTTTTTATATGGGAGTTTGCCTTTTTTTCTTACTAAAATTAATCCTTTATTCAATTTATAAGCTAGAGCTGCACCTAAGATAAATCCTCTTGCATCTATAGATGCAATATAATCAAATTTTATATCTTTCAATTGATCTGCCATTAAATCAATTGCGGAATGAAATGCTTCATTATTATGTAAAAGTGGTGTTACATCCTTAAAAACTATCCCTTCCTTAGGAAAATCCGGTATATCTCTCACATATTTCTTTAAATCCTCTAGTCCCATTTAATCACACTAATATTTATTAGATAAAATTATAAAGCAATAATATGAAATTATAAATGATAACTTGCTTGAATTTGACGATATAAGATTAGAGTGTTGCAAAGACGTATATTGCCCTAGAGAAGATTCATTTATATTAATGGATGCGGTTAAGCAATTTGCATTTGGATCTGTTTTAGATTTAGGTTGTGGAACAGGTATACAAGGTATAACTGCACTAAAAAAAGGTCTGGATGTTACTTTTGCAGATATAGATAAAAAAGCGTTAGAATGCACAAAAAACAATATTAAAATAAATAGCTTAGAAGGAAAAGTAGTTGAAAGTAATATGTTTTCTAGCATTGATAAAAGATATAATACAATAATATTCAATCCGCCTTATTTAATTTCGGATAAACTTAATGCTATTGCATTAGATGGAGGTAGAGAGGGTAGACATTCCATAGATATATTTTTATCGGAATTTAATAATTATGTACTTCCAGAACATATAATTTTATTGTTAGAATCATCATTAAATAATTATTATAAAGATGTGAAAAAATATAATGCAGAGATTGTTCAAATAAATAAGAACTTTTTTGAAACTCTTGTTGTTCTTAAATTTAAATAGATTAAAACTTATAAATATATAAAGGGACAAATCTATAATGGTGTTGATTTGGTAGATCTTGAATTGGTTGATTTAAATAATGAAGATGAGATAGAATGTATAATAGGTCAAGCAGGATTCATAAAAACTATAGAAGATTTATATGAAGCTTTAGTTACATCTACTCCTAAGATAAAATTTGGTATTGCATTTTCGGAAGCCAGTGGAAAATGCCTTGTTAGAAGTGAGGGTAACGATGATAGTTTAATTAAATTGGCAGAGGAAAATGCTTTAAAGATTGGTGCAGGTCACTCATTTATTATATTTTTCAAAGATGCATTTCCTATAAACATATTGAATAATATAAAAAATGTACAGGAGGTATCTAGAATTTATTGTGCTACTGCAAATCCGATAAGTGTTTTAATTGTAAAATCAAAGCAGGGAAGAGGCATAGCAGGTATTATAGATGGTTATACACCAAAAGGAATTGAAACAGCTGATGATAAAAAGGATAGGCATGATTTATTGAGAAAATTTGGTTATAAACTTTAGATTTACTTTTTGGTATAAATTATTCTTATAAAGTTGTGTTTAATTTTAATATTTTTGATATTTAAATTTGCCTTATTGCCATAATTTATTAAATCGGATTTGTAAACCATATGTTTTTTAGCTAAAAAATATTCTATTTTTTCAGTAATCCCTTTACCTTTTGTTTTTAAAAATTCATAAATTATTATTTCACCGTTTTTATTTAAATGATGTGATAGGTATATAAGTGAACCCACTTTGTCATTCCAATGATGCATTGACAATGCACTTATGATTATATCAAATTTAATTTTAAATGGAATATAAGTACTGCTACCTACATTGAAAGTTGTATTCTTTTGTTTATTTTTATTTGCAATTTCAATCATATATAATGATGGATCTATACCAAATAGGTTTAAATTTTTATTTTTTAATGCCAAATCGTTAATTATATTTCCGGTTCCACAACCAATATCAATTAGGGTTTTAAACTTTCTTTTGTATAAATCAGATTCGACAAATTTATAAAATGAATTAATCTTAGTTATTTTATTTTGAAATATGGAATAAAGATTTGAAGTTATATATCCAAATTTTTCTTCGCCACTTTTATATAGATTTACTTTTTTCATTTTTAGTAACCCTTTTATTCTCGTATATTTTTTCAGATAATTTTAATATATAATTTGCATAACTATGAATGGATTCAGGGTTTTTAATATTGAGTTTTACCTTTTTATCAACAGATGCTCCTGCTGCCCTTTCATGGCCATTACCACCTAAAATACTTGCTATTTCAATACTGTTTACTTTATCGTTTGATCTAATACTTATTTTATTTTCTTTAGGTCCTATAAAAATTGATATATCACAATTTGTAGTATCTTTTATTATTGATGCTGCTTTATTTGATTCTATGAAATTAGCAAAACCAACTCCAACTATTATTTTATTTGAAAGTTGCTTTTTAAAAATATTTTTCTTTAAAGTTATAATGCTATCCTTCTCCTCTATTATATACTGATTGGCATAATCCTTTATTCTGTCTGAATCTATATTTCCTTCTGATATAACCTCTACTAATTTACTCAAATCATTTAAATGGTGATTATTTATGTAAGTTATAGCTTCGATTAAATTATTTATTGTTTCTCCCTTATTTGGAAGATTAAAATCTGTTTTATGGGCTATGTTGGATAATTTTTCACCAAGATTGGTATCTTTGAAATACGAGATTATTAAATTTTGATATACGAGTTCTGCACCACAATATTTTCCATTATCTCCCCCAATTATATAATCGCACCTCCTTCCAATATCATTTATAGCTTTATCTGTCCAATTGTGATGGTCTAACCATATTATTTTAGAATTTGTAGCTTTAAGGTGATTTATTAAATCAGTAAATAGAGGTATAGTTTTTTCATCTATACCTAAATCAGATAGTATTATTATTTTACTTTTATTATCTGATTTTACTATATCTAATACCTCTTTTATCTTTTCTGGAGTGTAATCACAGAATAGAATATTTTGTATAGGTATCTTAAAATAATGCCTTATTATAGATGCACTACCTATACCGTCAAAATCCGCTATGTGCGTTATATTATATACTTTTGAAGGATTTTCTATAGATTCTTCTATAACCTTACTTATGTCTAAATTTGTATATCTGAAAGTCTTCATCTATTCACATTTATTTCTTTTGTAATACCCAAATGTAGCCATGCATTCTTGATTTTGCTTCGATTAATTTATCCATATTTGATTTAGGGTTTACATTAACTTTAGATTCTAGACGGTCCAATTCTTTTTTATATCCATTGATTCTTTCAATCAAAAAATCCTTATATTCCTCTGCATTCATAACATTACCTCTTAATTTTATATTTAATTTAACTTAATTTTTATCTATTATTATATTGTTTACTAGATATTTAAATATTTACAATTAGTCAAACTCCAGATTATTTTAGGGGCTTAAAAAAGTATTTATAAAAAGCGCCAGGGTAGGGATTTGAACCCTAAAGCCCTTGCGGGCACCGGTTTACCTGTTTGCATCACTAATCAGCTCTTGATGTTTTAAAAACTCAAGACCGGCGCGATACCGGTTTCTGCCACCCTGGCTTTATGATATTTTTAGAATGAAAATATTTAAATCTAATTATGTGATTTTTATGTTACTAGATAAATTATATTTATATTTTGATGATAAATTAAATAGTCTCAACAAGAATAAAAATACTAATAATATTAATATAGGCAAAACTATTTATAAATTATATAAAAGTTCTAATATTAATATAGGGATTTATAGGAAACCTGATATTGATTTTTCTTATTTTTGGAAAAAAACGGATAAGGTTTGTAATATAATTTTTGAAAAAGAAAGAAATTCTAATGTACTTATTTCTGGTATGAGTGGATCTGGTAAGAGTACGGTTATGAAAGACATTTTATTACAATTATACAAAAATGTACCTGTATTAATCATAGACCCTAATGGAGAATACGAGACTATTATCAATGAATTAGGAGGTAAATATTTAGATGCAGAATCTTACGCAATAAACCCTCTTTCTTTAGATGGGATTAGTGTAAATGAACGTATATCAGAGATTTCAACAACTTTTGAAAACTTATTTAATCTTGGAAGCCATCAGTCTTATAAGTTAAGACAGATTATACATTATATATATAGAAATAAGGGTATTAGCAATTTAAATGAAAAAAGCATAGAAATAGAACCGAATATGACAGATCTTATAAATGAAATGAATCTATTTATAAAAAATTCAAATGTAAAACAGGAAATTTACTCATTATCTAATATGAAAAATAAATTTGAGTTAATCAACAATATAACAAGAAATGCAGTAAATTTAGATATTAGTTTTATAACAAAAGGACTTTCAGGTTTAGGATTATCTAAAATAAAGGATGAAAAATTACGTTTCTTATATCTTCATGAATTATTTAATAGGATATACAATATGATGCATGATCAAAGCATTGAACAAGGCCCTAGATTATATATTTTTATAGATGAAGCGGATACAATTGTAAGTGAAGATGTTTATAAGGAAACATTATCTAAATTCTTTGAAGAAGGTAGAAAGTATGGATTTGGTACTATTATTGCAACTCATCAAGTTTCATCTTTACCTAAACAAATGGTAGCTAACTCTTCAATTTTTATATCCTTTTACTCAAGGGAACCTACCGAATTAAACTATATATCAAATATCTATTCAGCATCTACAAATGAAACTAATCAGGTTATAAAATCTATGATAAGTAGATTAAAGCAAAATCAATTTATGCTGTTATCTTATTCTAATAATAACCCAATAGTAGTGCAGGGTAAATCTTATAAAAATTTTGATTTAAGGCTAATAGATAATGATAGTGAAAACAATATAAACAGTAATAAGATTAAAGCTTATAAATACATTAAGGATAATTTAAGATACCCTGTTTTATATTCTGATCTAATTAAGCAGCTTCCAGAAAATATTATACAAAATTATATAGATAAAGGTATTTTAGATCAGATATATATTAAAGATAAAAGATACGTTATGCTTAAAAAAGGAAATGTTAGTATAAAACATGAAGCAAACATAGCATATTTTATAGATTTATTTAATAAGTGGGGAATAAAAGTTTACAAGGGATTTGGAAGTAATAAACCTGATATAATATGTAATATCAATAGAAAAAATATTGCTATAGAATATGAAACAGGAAAGAAAAATTTAGCAGATACGAAGAGAATGATAGAAGGGAGATTCCCTTATTTTTATTACGTGATCATTATAGTTGATAATAACTATTATAAAATTTATAAAAGTTATCTAAAACGTAAAAATGTGTTTATTTTTGATAATAAAAATGAGAATAGTATAATTGAATTTATAACAGAGTTAAAAAAAGATAAAATTTAGACTAATTAATTGATAAGTTTGTAATCCAAATTATTCAAAAATTAATAATGAATATATAAAGATGTATTTTAATTTATATAGTGATTGACTTTATATTATTAATAATTTATTTTAGATTTAAAAATAATTAATTTATTAGAAAATCTGGATTAAATGTTTATTTTTATTATCAAATTGATAATTTTTGATTAAAAAAGATGATAAAATGTTAGATAATGACCAAAGTTGTGAAATTAACCAATATGAATTAAAAGAAAATCACAAACTTGAAATTAATTATAAAAAAACCTGTGAATGTCCTGATAACCATATAAGTTGTATTGATGCTAAAACATGGTTAAAATCTCAGGTAGCAATACAAGAATTTTATTATGAAAAAAGAGATATCAGAAATAAAAATATTCACCCTGCAACTTTTCCAATAGGATTACCGAAATTTTTTATAAATTTGTTAACACATGAAGGGGAGCTAGTTTTAGATCCATTTGGAGGATTAGGAACAACATTAATTGCTGCAAGGGATTTAAAAAGAAATGCTATTGCCTTTGATTTAAAAAATGAATATGTGACTTATGCTAATAAGAGATTAAAAAATTTATTACCTACTAATTCTACTACACAAATAGAGATAAATGATAATGCATTGAATATAAATGATTATTTATATGAAAATACAGTTAAATTAATAGTAACTTCTCCACCGTATGCTAATTTATTAAATCATAAAAGAAAAAATAAAAGTAAAAGAGGAGATTTAAGGAAAGATAAATATTATGACAAAATACAGCAATATTCTGATAACAAAGATGATTTAGGGACATTAGAAATTGATGACTTTGTAGATAAATTAGGTATGATTTATAAGAAATTATTTCCTTTATTGGTAGAAAAAGGGCATTCTGTAATAGATATAACAGATATATGGGATAATAGTGTTAAATATGGTAGAAGATTACCATTACATTTGAAAACAATAAATAAAATGGAAAGTATTGGATATGAACTTAGAAATATTATAATATGGGATAGAAGAAATTTAATAAATAAGGTAGGTATATTTGGTTGGCCTAATAATTATATTACCTTAGGGACAACTTTTGAGTATTTATTGGATTTTTGGAAACCACCTAAGGCATAATACCATTTAAAGAAAAATATTTCATATCTTTGCCTAATTCGTTAATATCTTTAAATCTTTTACCTTTTTTAGATTTAATGTAATCTAAGGTGCCTTTAGGAACATAACAATAACCGTTAGTATTTTTTAGGCTTTTATCTATGACATTTATATTTTCCTCTGTAAATTCTGTTGGTTGATTAAAAAAACCTGCTAAACTATCACCATCAAATTTTAAACCTCTTGTACCTCTTTCCCTTAAGGAAACATTTTTAACTTCTATTCGGTGTATTTTGTTTTTATCCCCTTTATAGTAAATAGTAAAATCGGTATGATTTTTTCTCCTAACATAATCCCTATCCTTTATTAAACCCTCTTTTTGAATTTCGTAATTTATACATAATTCTGCAATAGAACCTGATAAAGGTTGTACAGATTGTCTAATTTTTATAGACACTTCTTCCATAAAATTGCTATACTCAATATTATTTACCATTCTTTTTTTAAGAAAAGCTTCTTTTATTTTTTCTTTATCCTCATCTGATATTTTTAAAGCTGATATAAAATTCTCGAGTTCGTATTTATAATATTTTTCTTTTTCTTTTATTAAAATTTCATAAGTTTTTTTATGTAATTCTAATATATCATTTTCGTTTTTCAAATTTTCCAATGCTTTATTAAATATTTCTTCTGATGTTAATTTCATATTATCAACTAATTTTATAATTATATATATAAATTACTTTTTTTAATATACAAATTTATCTTCATAAATCAATCTATTTAAATTTGCTTTTTAGATTATAAATAGGTGTGTTATATAGAGATATATAATAAGTAGAGACTAGATATTGTGATTAATAAATTAATTTTTGACTAATTTATTTCAGTATGAATTTATTCTATAATATTTTATTACTTTTATTTATAATTATCAAAAATTTTTAATAACGCATTATGATAATATTTGATTAATAACAATTATCATTTAACAGTATTTTTATTTTAAAATTGACTCTTTTCTGAAACTTTTTATACCTACATAAAGAATAATTGAATCTATTATTATCAACAATATTATTATTGCAGAAAAGAAAAATGAGTTCAGATCTGCTATCCCTATTATTGATACAAACGGTAAAACTAATATTGGAAGTATCATTAAGGTACTAATTTGTTGAGCTTCTTTAACCCCCTTAACATGAGATGATACAAGAACTACTAGACCAATTGCTGCTATAGCTAAAAATGGAGCGGTTAATAACATTAAAAGCCATGGTAATGTTGGCAATATATTCAAATGAAATATACTTTGTGAGAAATAATCTGTTACACCACCATAAATACCAAATATAGCCACCGTGAGTATCATTGTTGGAACAAATGAAGCTAAAATTTTACCAAATAGTAATTCAGATTTTGATATTGGCATCGATAAAAGGGATTCTGATGTCCCTCTTTCTTTTTCACCTGCAAAACTATCTGCAGCTATTACTGAAGCTGTAAAAATAGGCATTGTTAAAAATACAGGCCCTAATACATTTATAGAAAAAAATTCCATAAATTTTAGACTTCTTATGCTGCTAGATAATACAGAGGTAGATACTTTTATTGCAGATGGCAATAATTTTGAGGTTATAGTTGGAGCTGCATATAATGTTATATAAAAAGTTATTAGTGGGAGTATTACTGCAAAAAATACAGGTATTCCTATCATGGGTCCATATATTGATATGCTTGAAAAGGTTTCTTTCAAATCCTTCTTCATCAAAGCATTAACTTTAAATAATTCCATAATAATGTTTTATATTATACAATTTTAAATGTTTAATAATTAATTTAGTAATAGGTTTATTATTAGACTGTGAATTTAATAATCTTAATATGAACAGTTCTAAAATTTATTCAGATAAATTTATTTATTATGATAATATTTATTATTAATATTTAAATTTGAAATAAGGTGCTATTATGTCGGATTTACCAAAAGTTATAAAGGATAAAATGAGTCATCAGGGATATCATTTTGTTGGAAAGCATTCTGCTGTTAAAATATGTGAATACACTGCAAATGGATTAGAAGGAAAAACTTTATGTTATAAATATTCTTTTTATGGGATACATAGTTGGCAATGTATACAGAGTACTCCTGCTATAGGATGTGATCTTGCGTGTAAATTCTGTTGGAGATTAATACCAGAAGAAATGGGTGTACCTTGGAATGAATTAAATGCAGCGGATAATTGGGATGATCCTGAAAAAATTGTTGATGGGATGATAGAAGAACAACGAAAGATAGTGAGCGGGTATAAATCAGTTGCAGACACAGAATTAAAACAAAGAAGATGGAAGGAAGCTAGAGAACCTAAACATGTGGCTCTTAGTCTTACTGGAGAACCTACATTTTACCCAAAGCTAAGTAAATTACTTGAAACATTCCATAAAAGAGGTATAAGTACTTTCTTAGTTACAAATGGTACACTACCTGAAGTTATAAAAAATTTAAACCCCCTTCCAACTCAACTTTATATATCAGTAGAAGCTCCAGATGAAGAAACTTACAATAAAGTTGTTCGCCCTAAAATAAATAGTAATGCTTGGGGCAGATATATGGAAACTCTAAATATGCTAAAAACACTTAAAACCAGAACTGTTTTGAGAATGACATTAGTTAAAGGTTTAAATATGAACAATATAGAGGGTTATGCTTCATTAATAAAAACTGCACAGCCTAATTATGTTGAAGTTAAAGGTTTTTCATATATTGGCGGAGCTAGAAATGAAAGCAGAGGTTTACATATGTCAAGTATGCCAACACATGATGAGATAAAGGATTATGCAAATAGATTAGCAGAGTTAAGCAGATATAAAGAAACTTCAGAGCACAGACCAAGTAGAATTGTATTATTATCAAGAGATGAAGAATCTGCTAAAAACAGAATAATAGATTTTAGTAAGATAGGACAATAATGAATTATAAATCCTTTTTTTTATTTAAAAATATTCTTTTTTTTGTACCACAATTTAAACAGGTATAAAGTATAAATCCTTCTTTAGATATACGAATGCTTGTTGTTTTTCCTGGAATTAAAGGTAAATTACATTTTTTACAGATTTTATTTTTAATTTCAGGAGGTAATTTTACCTTATAGTGCGTTGATAATTTTTTAATTTGTTTAACTAAATAGATTGAATAATTTAAATCATCTATATTTTTTATAGATAAAAGAAAAAGAATTTTAATCCTATTATAAGCTATACTTTTAGCTAATGTTTTTTCTTTTTTAATTAAAGAATTTCTCATTTTATTACTATTACTTATTCTATATTGAGGTTTTCTAGTATTTTATCAAATAACTCGTCTGTTTTATTTGAATCCTTTACTGTTATTATATTATCAGATATTTCTATATCCTTTGATGATATAATACCATGGAAAAGTTTTACAAATCTGACAGTATTTGGATCTGATTCTAATGTTGATATCTTTTTATCTGTGATTATATTAGCACGTGCGATTATGCTCGTTGAATTGCCAAATGCAATAATAATTTTTTTTGCTTCATTAAATAGGGTTATTATATCAAGTAGAGGTCTAAATTCATACAGTTTGTACTCATCAATACCTTGACCATCAATTAATATTATACCATCATAATCAGAAGTTGTAACTATATTTGTATTAACATCAATATCTACTATATCACCATGTAAACCATGCGCAGATCCACTTGTATAACTACTTATTTTATAATCCAAATCCCATCGTTCTAGAAATAATTTTACTGAAGATAAAGTCTCATCTTTAAAATCTTTTGGTGAAACGAATATAAGGAATTTCATTGGATCACTATATAGTTATATTTTATAAGGAAAACTTTTATATATTGCTTTTTAAAATCGAAATTTTATAACAAAAAGAATCTATCTTAAAAATTTATTTATTTTGTTTTTTTCTTTTAGTTGCTTTGCTTTTCTTTACTGATGTTGTTTTAGTTATTGATGTTGTAGCTGAAGGTGTTGCTGGTGATGCTGCAGGTGGTGTTGGGGGTATTGGCTTTGCTATTGTTAATATTGCTTTTAATGCGTAAGCTGATAGTTTTTCTTTAATCTCTTTTACATCTTCCACATTTGCATCAGCTTCAATATCTATTCCATAAGATAATTGATTTATATCTGTTACACTTAATTCTGAATTTACAATTTTTTTATCAGCATTTATTAGATTAATAAATTTATCTTTGAATATATCATAATCGACTAGCTTTACATCTATTTCAACATGAGATTTAACTCTTATAGTACCTACTCTTTTGTGATTAAATACTACCGCTTGATTCATTATATTATTTGGAATAACTATTGGTGTATTATCCTCGCCAAGCATTTCAGTATACATTATTCCTATTTTTGTAACAGTTCCTATAAATCCTGGTATTATAGTATCGTGTTGATATGTTGGACCTATTAATCCATATTGCCATGTTGATATTGTTACTTTTTCTCCAACAGAAAAAGGTTTTGATGCAATTAATTCAAAACCTGCTATTAGGTTTCCAACTGTATTTTGGGCTGCTAAACCTACTACTATACCTAAGAAACCCGCCCCTACTAATATTCCAGTTACATTCACATGTAATGCATTCAGTAGCATTATTGCAAGTATTGTATAAGCTATAACTTGGAATAGATCTCCTAATACCTTTGTTTCGCTTTTTGCTTTAATAGTACGTCTTTTGATTGTATTAGATATGAGCTGTATAACTATTATTCCTATTATAAGCAACAATGCTATGTGTATCCATTCAAGGTAATTTGATATATCTAAAATTTTTGAGTATAAATCGATTGTTTTTGATATTATCAACCCTATAATTATTATTATAATACCAATTATAGCTCTCTTTTTATACAATTGCAAAATTTACCACCAAAAAATAAATTAACTTTCCATATAAGGTGCTAAGTAATATGACACTATTGCGTCTCCTATTTTATAACTTAGTTTTATAGGCTGATCTGTTTTCATAGAAAGTGAAATATTTTCGCTTGAAGGGCATGCGTTTACCATTCTTGTGAGATAATCTAAATTAAATGTTGCTGATGATGGTTTTTTTGCTTCAAGACGTTGTATTATATCTTTATCTACTTTGAATTCTTCTTTTACCTCTCCTGCATCTCCTTTAGCAGAGATTATAAAAGAATCATCTTCAGCTTTAAACCCGACATAAGTTGATAATTGAGCTGCATCTTTTAATATACTTTTAAAGAAATCCCCTTTTATATCAATAAAAGACTCAAACTCTATTTTTGGTTCATTATCACTAGATTTTTTAACATCTATTAATGGTAATGTATAATCTCTATGCCCATTTGAACCTATAAATTCAAGGGCCATTTTATTTTCTTTATCTTTCATAAGAAGCTGTTCTCCACTCCTTGAGCTCAATAAAATTTTACTTAAATTATCTAAATTTAATCCTATATATGAATCGTGAGATTCTTTTTCTGCGGCTTCCTTATCTTTCTTTTCTGTTATGTTATATTTTGAAAAAATCTTGTTAGGTGCCATAAAGTAAACCATACTAATACCTGAAGGATCCATAGCTTTTAAACTTATACCCTCTTTTGATATATTAAATGAACCTTCATCGACTAAACTAACAATTGAATCTATACAATTTTTCCAATACTTTGCATCGTCTATTTTTATCTCAAACATATCTACCGCCTAATTGTTTTACCCATTATAGTTTATTTAGAAAATAATATAAATGTGTCCAATTATTGCTAATTGACCTTTTGTTTCTTTATAATTAGAAATATAAATATCAATGGGCCTGGAGAGATTTGAACTCTCGACCTACGGCTTTCTTATTTACATTATAAGACCGCCGCTCTGACCATGCTGAGCTACAAGCCCCTGATATGTAATATTAATATGTAAATATTTAAATTATTTTGCCATATCTTGTTTATTTATTTTTGATTTTTTGTATTTTTATAGATGTGCATTTATAAAATACTTTATTAACGAATATTAAGAGTTTCTATATTAATTATGAATATTTAATCTTAATCTTTAATATAAGCGCTTATTTTTAGAAAAGAATAACTAATCCATACTTTGTTCATTGTGAAAAGATTTTTAATCTATTATGAACTTAATTACATTCAATAATGATAACATGAATAGCAGACAATATAAAATATTTGGATTACTTATACTAAGTACAGTTATATATGCATTAAATGGCACGCTTGAATATATTTTGTTAAAACATTTTGAACTTTATACGTTTTTCTTTCTCTGGAGTTTTGGTGGTGTACTTTCATTACCTTTACTCGTGCATATAATGGGTATGCGAAATGATTTATTTAAAAATTTAAAAGGGCATATTGTCAGTATAGCTGGAGGATCGTTTCTTGTTATATGTGACCTTTCTCTTTTCATGGCTTTTAAATTATATTTCCTTGCAAGTGTTTACCCACTCATTGCAGTAAGCTCATTAATATTCTTTGTTATTGACTTAGTTAAATATCATTCAAAGCTTAGTTCAAGAGTAATTGTATTTGTTATGATAGGTATAATTCTTGTTATAATAGGTACTCTTTTAACAGAGAGTATAAATTATTCATTCAATTACTCTATACTACCCTTTGCAATAGCGATAATAGTCTTTGCAGGTTTAGGTTATTATGCGGTATTTTACAACATACATGAGTATAGTATAGGCTCAAAAATCAGCTCTATTACAATTATATCATTCATCACATCAATAGTTCTGCTCTTTATTTTACCTCCAGATAAAATCATATATCAGGTACAATCAGTTTATTCTATAATGGTGGTGATTAGTGGTATGCTCTTTATTACTGCACTCGCGTTAGAATTAAAAGTAGTAAAAATAACTGAAAATGTGACACTTTATAAGACAGTGGCTTTAAAGAACTTAATAAATAACTTTACATATTTGGATACGGTATTAGTATTGTTGTTAAGTGTTGTGATAGGTAGTTTTGTACCTATTGAAATTCTTGGCGGTTTTATTATAGTTTTTGGCGTAGTTATAATAGCAAAAGCAGATGAAAAAGAGGGGAGGGGGAATTCATAAATTATGAATATTTATTATCTTATTTTTATTTAATACCAAAAATGAAAATGAAGAAATATTTAATTATCATATGCGCCAGCCGGGATTTGGACCCGGGCCTCTGGCTTTTTTCATATAATATATGGGAAGCCAGTATCCTACCAGGCTAGATTACTAGCGCTTGAATAAGGTTGCTAATGAATTAACGAATATAGGATCTGTTATTATTATCTTTTTGTTCGCTTGGCATAGGTACATTAGAGGATAATTGATTTTCTAATTCTTTTATCATTTTTGCTGTTTTTTCTATTATTGAATCTATCTTAGTCATATCAATGTTTAAGTTTAGGTTCTTTGAAAGTACCTTTAATACAGATTTTGCTGCATTTGGATCCATATCAATTAAGGAAGATTCTCCCATGATACATATACTATCAATTTTATTCATTTTTGCAAATGCTACTATCAATCCAGCTGAACCAAATATTGTACCTCTGGATTCTCCAAATACAACACCTGATTTTTTAAATTTCGTTATAACTTTATCAGAAGATGCATTTCCAAGTGCACGTGGTTTATCCGTATAATTTCCTGATATATTATAACCGCCTATTGTTATAATCTCTTTACCTTTTAAGGTATTTACAAAAAAATCTACAATTTTGTTATTGACGATGTATTGTCCTTCGGGTGTTACTGCTTGATCTTCACCTGTTAATACTATTATATCGTTTTTTGTTTTTGTCTTTAATTTATAAAATCTATTGCCAACAAGCTTTATTTTTCCATTTTTTAGCATTACCACTCTTGGAGGAAAATGTTGTGAATATAAGGTTGCAATTTTTTCTCCTTTAAATTCACGTATTAATTGTTCTGCAACTAATTTCCCAACTGCACCTATACCTGGTAATCCTACTAATAGAATAGGAGATTTTAATTTTAAGCCTTTTTTATATTTTATAAATGTTTTTTCCATTTTTAGCATCTCATTTATTTATAATGTGTTTATTATATCCTCTTTATCCTTCTTCAATTTCTCTTTTTCCATTCCAAAATTGATATTTTTTAATGATGAATTGATTATAGATTCTGCTTTTTTTATTTTATCCTCTGCTTCAGGGTAATTTTTAGCTTCTGCAGATATGTGATATTTAGGAGCACTTATATAATATATTTTTGAACCTGTCTCTTTTTCCACTTTTTCAAGAGTATTTTTTATTTCATCAATACTGGTTTTTGAATCTAATGCTCCTATTGTCATTATATATGATACAATATGTTCCTTTTCTTTTCTACTAGATCTAATAATAGATAATATTTCGTTTTGCAAATCAATTGGTAATTTAGAATCCTTTAATACTTCATCTTTTTCTGATAACTTTGATAGAAAAGTTGTATAATTTGAAAATTCCGAGATTATTATTGATTTAATTTCATTCTTTTGATCTGTTAAGTTAGATACTTTTGTGGCCTGTGCAACTATAGCTTCAGATCTTTTTTCAAGGTTATATTCATTAATTTTTTCTTTTGAACCACTAGGTGTAACTTTTTTAAGAGATACGTCAATAGTTCCTTTTGCTTGATCAATATATATTATTTTACATACAACTCTTTGATTTATGTGTAAAAATTCGTGAATATTTTTTATCCATCCTGAAGAAATTTCTCTTAATGGTAAGAATACCTCAAGATTATTATATTCTATTAATTTACAATAAGCTCCAAATGGTGATATCTTAGATACCTCTCCTATAACCAAGCTTCCATATTTAGGTATCCTATTTTCCATAATATATCACATAATTCATATTTTAAATTCTAATTTTTTCTTTGTTCTAGTACCGAATACTCTTTCTACTGTGTATGAACAAGTCTTGCATTTTAAAAGTGCTTTTTGTCTTTTTCCTACTTTTTTAACAGTAGCTTGTCCTTTTACTTTTCCAATATAACCTGTTCTCTTTCTGGCGTTCCTTCTAGTTCCTTCTGTTAATCCTCCTTCAGGCTTTTTTGTGTAAAATTTAACAGTATGTGTTGTATTCTTATCACACTTCGGACAATATGTATTAATTTCTTTTGGGACTTTCATAATATCACATTTTATATTATATAATTACAACGAGCATAAATAATTCAATATAAATTTATAAAACAATTAAGTTATATATTATTATTGTAATATTAATTTATATATTTGTATGTTTTTGCTTTATGCTTTTCTATACTTCTATTGCTAAATTGCTCGTAGTTATAAAATTAATATCACCATTATTTTCGATTTTAAATATTTCATCTTTATGTATAGGCCCTAATTTTTGGCCAGAGGGTAATATAATTTCAGGTATGTCTATTAAGGCTTTCAAGTTTCCTTCTTGTGTTATTTCTGAGGGATTATTTTCGCATGTATCTGATTGTGATATAGATTGTTCAGTTATGTCTAAATCTTCGTTTGTATTGGATATGTTGTTATCGTTTAAAGTTTCTAAAGGTTTGTTTTTATTTATTTCGTCAATTTCATTAGATTCTATTTTTGTATTTTTTATAGTGGATAAAATTTTTAAGTATAAATCTTGTTCAATTTTAGGTAATGTTTGAGGAATTGGTTTATTGTATGCTGCATAAATAGCTATCTTTTTCTTTCTTTTTTCAAACAGATTAATAAGTATTTTTTTAGCATTATCTTTTTTTGAAGTGCCCAAATCAGAACTTTTTAAAGTGTTTATAAAATTTAATGCATCAATATAAAAGTTTTTATCTATGTTTACTAATTCGTTAGATTGTCCCTCTTCAATAGATGTTTTCCAAAGTAAAGAATAATTAAAAGTATTTTCCACATAGACCCCTCAATTCCACTATTCACAGCTCTTATTTATATAATATATATTTTTAAAAAAATCAATATAAATATAAAATTTATTTTATTTTAATTATTACATTTACTTTTACTTTTTAGGTATTTTAAACCTTTCTTTTTAATTAAAATATCTATAATAAATAGTGGAAGTTAGGGGTGGGTAAATAAAAAGTAATAACTTATTTCTCATACATTTAATAAATTCAAAATTAGTAGCGAGGGGTGGATTTGAACCACCGACCTCCGGGTTATGAGCCCGGCGGGCACTCCAGACTACCCTACCTCGCTATTAAAGCTATATTTAATTAGGGTAAATCAAATAAAAAGTTTACAGTAAGAGTTTGTTATTAAACATATATAAATATTTCGCAAAAGCAATAAAACTAATCTTAAAAACATGTAAATTAAAATTTACCTACTTTCAACTTTTTAAGCATTTGTGAATCTTTTGCAAGATTTATAGCTTGTGTTTTACTAACTCTCTTTAAAGATGATTCACAATTAGGACATTTAAAGTTTGTTTCAAATGCAGAATCAAATGTAAATATAAGTTTATCTGTCTCATAACACTTTTCACATACAAAATAATCATTGCAATTATCATTAACATTCAATTTTGATGAAGATACTGAAACCACGTAATTAAGAAAATCTTTTATCTTGCTTATATTTATATACCAATAAAAGGATAACCACCCTTCATTGCTTTTAGAAACAATATAATTTGTAACTCCAAATCCTTGTAATATGTTTAATATCCTTCTAACAGAATTAATTTTAAGATCTAAATCTTGTGATATATCTTCATCTGTTTTTGGGTGTAATAATTCTTTTATAACATCAATAGAATTTTTACTAACCCTATGATCAAGATAAGAAGTAACTAAATCATTTTTAGATAAATCTTCAATTACTTCAGCAATTTGCTCTTGTACCTCTTTATCTCCATAAAGTTCTTTTTCTAAATCATCCCTGTCAAATTTATTAGTTTTCTTCTGTGTGTTATCTTTAGTAATTTTTACTACTCCAACCTTATTATTTTTAACTTTAGGTGAGATTTTTGTTTTCAAATTAGAATTCTTTTTTAAATCCTTTTTTTTAATAGCTGCTACCTTTACCTTCTTACCTCTCTTACTCAAACCATTATTTTTATTAGACATATTTAGCACCATTAAAAGATATTTTAATTAGTATATATTATGAATTTTATATTATTTAAAGGTTCCCTATAAAAGAGATTTTATTTTTATTTTAATAAAATCACAATAAATTTTTTCTTAAAAAATTTTAGGTGAGATTAATAGCATATTTAACTAAAACTAAACAATATCAAAAAATTGCAGATTCTAAGAATATATAAATACCAAAAATAATCACAATTGCTGCAAATATCTTCCTAAGTAAATTCTTATCCATTTTAACTGATATACGAGTACCAAAATATCCACCTAATATACCTCCAATTATGAACAATATTGATAATTCAGGTAAAACATCTCCAGCAAATGCATATCTTATTGCAGTTCCAATTCCAAAAGTACCTACAACAAATAAAGAAGTTCCTATAGCTTGATTTATTTTTATTTTCACAGATGACATTATACCAGGTACTATTAGAAATCCACCCCCTATTCCAAAAAATCCGGAGGCAAATCCTACAAGTGATGAATAAAGTACTAATTTCTTCTTTTTAATAGTCTTAAGTGATTTACAATTTTGATCTGGGAGTGTTTTACATTTACTAACATACATGTATAATCCTATTACCACCATAAGCACTGCAAATAAAGCCAGTAAACTTTTTCCAGGTAAATAAAGACCAACTTCTGAACCTATAAAAACACCTACCAAACCGATTAATGCAAATATAGCACCTACTCTGAAATTCACATTTTTATCTTTTGCATGCTGATAAAAATTTATAAAAGCATTTATACCTACAGCTAATGCGGTTGTACCTATAGCTTTATGTGGTTCGTTTATACCTACAAAATAAATAAATAGAGGAATAGCTAATATAGATCCACCGCCTCCTATCAAGCCAAGGCTAAATCCAACAAGTAAACCAGAAATTACTGATAATATTGATTGTAATAAGGTAACTATCATCTATTAATTATAATAAAGAGAATCATTAAATACCTATATAGTTTTGCTAATAAATAAGGCATCTAACAAAATTTTTTCGAGAACATATATATTGAAAATTATAATAATATCAATAAAATGTATAAAAATATATAAACCTCTTTAATTATAAAATAAAAAATCAATTTTTATTATTCTTTTTTGGTCTAGAATTATCCTTATTATCATTTTTTTCGTCTGTATTTTTATTATCATCTGTGTCTGTGCTTTTTTCAGACGCAGTTTCAGAAGAATTAGGATTGCCTACATCTCCTATACCTGCTAACTTATCTATACCTAAAACCCCTACAGGTGTTGGTATTCCAAGCCCTCTTGACTCTGTAGGTATAAATATTAGATGATTTTTCCCACTTATACCGATTTCATAAAGCATGTTAAGTGCTCTGAGTTGCATCGCATATATATTTGAATTGTAAGTTTTAGCTGCTGCCACCATATTGACCGCTGCAAGCTTTTCTGATTCCGCAAGTATAACTCTTGCATCACGTTCTCTCGAAGCTATAGCCACTTTTGCCATTGCATCCTGAAGATCGTCTGGTATTTTTACATCTCTTATTTCTACAGATATTACATCAACTCCCCAAGGAGATACTCTTTGATCTATTAATGCTTTTACCTGTGCTGCAATCTCACTTCTTCCCACTATCATTTTACTGAGCTCTACCTTTCCTATTACATCTCTAAGTGCTGTCTGCGCTGCTAATGAAACAGATTGTTGCATATCATTCACTTGTAACGCTGTCTTCTCTGGATTTTCTATTCTAGTAAACATTATCGCATCTACATCAACTCCAACATTATCCTGTGTTAAAGTTTTCTCTGCAGAAAAAGTAGCGGAAAATGTTCTTAAATCAAATTTGTATGGCATTCTCTGAATCAAAGGTATTATGAAAAACAAACCAGGTCCATAAGTACCCTTATATTTTCCTAATGATAATATAGGGGCTCTGTTCCACTCTTGAAGAACCTTTATACTCATAAGAAGATATATAACTAATATTATTATGAATACTATAATTCCAGATATTATGCTAGAAGTTGCAGCATAAGCTATCAAAAAGAATACTGCAGATATTATTATACCTATAATTATTGCTAACAAAGAATTTTTGGTCATACTATTGCTACTTTTATATGTATAATAATAATCAGGAATTTTGTTATCAGGAACATTTGCTGTTGATTTAATATTTTGAACCATAATCTTACCATTAATATTTAGCATGCAACATATATATCACTACCTATAAGCATTGTTAATTTTGCTTTATTCATTAACAGGGAATCTAAAATTAGCATATATATAAGAATTTCTCTTCAAAAAAAACAAAATATATTAAAGATTTACTTTAATCACTCTTGCTACCTTTTTCAATCCTTAATCTCTCATGCCTTTCCATAATCTTTGCCCATGAACCATTCACTTTCAAAATTTTTCTTAGAGATCTACCTGCTAAAGGCTTTCTAATATCTTTTGTGATGTCTCTTATTTTATCTAAATCTTTTTGAGATAAATCGAAATTTTCACAATTCATTATTTCAGTCGCATGTGTCATTGAAGATATTTTTGGAATTGCAATTACATTTTTATCTGATATGGTGTATTTTAGTGCTACTTGAAAGGCATTTACATTATATTTTATTCCAATCTCTGATAACCTATTATATAGATTTTTATAATTCTCAATCAGACCTCTCCCGAGAGGACTATAAGCAATCACAGAAATTTTACTGTTTTTACAAAAATTAAGTAATCCTGAATCTTCTATCTCTGTAAAAGCAACGTTATATTCAAGTTGATCTGATACAATTTTATTATTTTTCAAACATGACATAGCCTCTTCTAATTCATTCTGATTGAAATTGCTTACGCCTATATATTTTATTTTTTCTTGTCCGACCAAATATTCCATCGCACTTAAAGTCTCTTTTATATTAATATGATGATTTGGCCAATGTATCTGATAAAGAGTTATCTGCTTTACTCCAAGTTTTGATAAACTTTCATTACAAGATTTTATCACATCATCATAATGCAAATGATTTGGAGAAACCTTCGTTACTATAAATGGTTCCTTATTTATTGTTCTGAATATACTACCTAGTTTAGATTCATTTTGATACATCTCCGCAGTATCTATGAAGTTTACTCCATTTTCAAATAGATAATTTACCACTTTTGGTATTTCATTCAAATCAGGTATTAATTTCCAAGTACCTAACCCTATCTCAGAAAATTTTGTATTTGAATCTCCCAATACTTTTGATTTCAATAAATCATTCCTTTTTGTATATCAGTAGATAATGGGATTTATAATAATATTTATCAATTAATTTTAATCCTTTTTCTTCAACAGTTGAGGTTACTGAAGATGCACTTAAACGTATACTTATAGGTGGACCATAAATAACTCCCTCCGCTTCTTTATCCCAATCCAAATCTATAAAATATCCACCATCTCTTATCAAACTATTTAGCTTAGTTATTGACTGCAACCCTATATCGTGTAACGCATTTGCTATAAAAACAACATCAACACTTTTATTCGGTAAAGATATCGATTCTACAACAGATTTTACTATTTTTATGTTTTTATAATCTGCCAAAATCTTTCTCATAACTTTTATTGCAGATTCTGATTGGTCTATTGCTATAACAGTTTTTGCATATTTTGATAATTCAGCTGCAAATACCCCTCCTCCCGCGGCTACATCTAACACATCTTGTTCTTTTATTAAATCTGCTATATTACTTAAAATCGGTAATAATTCTGCAGATCTTTCATTTAATTTCTCATAATCTATAGAATCCCAATTATTCATTTTATCAGTTATAAATAGCATTTAAAATTTTTAGATTTGTGTTTTTAAATTAACCTAATTTATAGATATTTATGATTTTATAGTCTAAAAATTAGAAAATCTATTAAGAAATTGATAAATTTTTATTTGGTAAGATTTTGAATTTGTAGTCCTTCAATTTCTCTTCAAGCATATTTGGGTCTGATATACAAACAGTACTATTAATTTTTGATAAAAACTTAGCTTCTATCATATTGTAATCTGTTAATATTAATATTGAATTTATACCATTTTTTATCGCACTTCTTATTACTTTTGGATTATCATCTATTATTAATATAGGCTTTTCTCCATTTTCAGATTCGCATTTTTTATTATCTTTAACCCTTTCAATTTTAACTTCAAGCCCCCTTTTTTGAAGTTCTTCCTTTATATCTTCAATATCAATATCCTTTAAATTGGTGTTTGCAGTCCTAACCACTATTTCAATGCCTTTATTCTGTATGTCCTTTAATCCTGTTATAACATTCTGATTCAATGCTTTCTTAAAATCTATTTTCTTTGCAGCTTTAGAAAAAACAAAAGGTACACTATCAACTATATCAAATATAGTTTCTTTATAAATATTCTCTAATCTTGAATTAGAAGATCTCAAAAACCTCTTGAATGTTTCACTAACATCATTTACCAAACACCCATCAAAGTCTACAACCACAAAAGACATTTTATCTGTTAAAAATAGTATTTAAGATATTTAAATGACGTATAAGTAGTTCGTCTTTTAGCTAAGATACTATTTCCTCATAATTTATAAAAATATATATCAATACACACTTCAAAAAATTTTAAATTATATTATTAAATTAATAATAAAATTTATAAAATTAACATTATACCAACTTTTAAATATTTAATAAACCAGATATATAAAATAGGTGTTACAATTGGAAAAAGAGAAAAAAGCTAAATTTACTTCTAGCCTAACGGATTCCTTCGTAAAAATATTATATAATGAAAAGATAAATGCAAAAGAAATTGCTGAACAATTAAATAAAAACCCCCTTTTTACAGAGATTAAGGAACCTATTAATTATAAATTAATAAATTTTATAAAATCAAATTCACCTGAAAAAATTCAAAATAAAGCATTAGAAGTGTTGACAGAAGAAGTTAAAATTGATAATAAGGAAAATTTAGGTAAAACAACAAGAGAATCAAAAAATAATAATATTGAAATTAAAGAATTACTAGCTGAAAAATTAGACCTAAATCAAGACCCTCAAATCTATGAAATTCTTTCAAATGATACAAATTCAAGAGTGGTAATAACGTTAATGCAAAATCCTACATCATCACCTTATAATTTTAAAGATGAAGTGTTTAACAAATTAAAAAATAACAAATATTGGGAAGGAAGTAATGACATTGCATGGAATCTTATATTATATGCAGAAAAACCAGAAGAAAGTTCATTTAGGCTTCAAGAGGAAGATCTATCTTACTTGTATAAATTAGAAAGTTCAGATCCAATTTATCAGAGAAGAAGTTATATAGCAAAAAATTTTGATGATAGATTTGCTAAAGGATATGGTTATGCAATTAATAATCTTGCAAATGATTCTAATATATATGTATTATCAAATTTAATCCACAATATAAATACCCCTGTTGATGTTTTATTTAAAGTATACGAAAATTTAAATAAAGGTTTATACAAAGAGGGAAGTACCACTCTTGCAGAAGAATTAAAGGACATTTTAAAAACTAGATCTCCAGATAGAGTTAAATTACATTTGAAAATAAATACTAACGTATTAATGGATTTCAATACCGATGAAGATAAAATTAATTATTATAGCGATTTAATTTTAAGGGATATGCTTTCAACGAACAACTTTTTAAAATATATTAAAAAAGAGCACAAGGGGATAAAAGATAAAACAATTATGCAAGCGGCTGATTGGTTATCTGAAAATTATTATTCTTCAGCATCATATGATGCTAAGAATAGAGCAAAAGAAGTAATTGAATGGGGATGTAAGGGTATAGGGAAAAAGGCATTAAAAGAGTATATTGCCACAAAACCAAATTTGCCTGATCGTATATATGAAGTATTAATAAACTCTATTTTTAGTAAAAAAGATATAAAAACAAAAGCATTACAAAATGTTAGTGCGTACTATATAAGTAAAAATCATGAAAAAATCAAAAATTTGATTTATAAAAACAGCGATTTTGCATCTGCAATTTTAAGTAATTCTCATGCACCTGAAGATATTGTACAATTAATAAAAGATAATCCAAAATACAATAAAAATACAAATTAGGGAAATAAAACTAGATTCAAAAGAAATTTAGAAAAATTTTAAGTTGAATAAATAATTAGTCTAAGAGCTAAAAGAAAAGCTTTTTATATTTACCTAAATAATAAATATTAAGTTTTATAATTTTTATTTCTACTAATTAATTGAATTTAAAATTGTGATTTAAATGGGAGCATACAAGTATATACAAAATACATTTGTCAATGAATACAAAGATCGTACTGATGAGTATAAAAATAGGTTGACACAGTGGAACAAAGAAAACTCAACAATGAGAGTGGATAAACCCACAAATATAGCACGTGCAAAAAAACTCGGTTATAAAGATAAACAAGGTGTAATAATAGTACGTATTAAGGTAAGAAAAGGAAGACGTAAAAGGGCTACTGTTGGTGGAGGAAGAAAACCATCAAAGAGTGGAAGGTTCTTCTCAAGACAAATATCCTTACAATCAATTGCAGAAGAGAGGGCGAGTAAGCACTATTCAAATTGTGAAGTCCTAAATTCATATTACGTTGGTGATACAGGATCTTATAAATTCTATGAGGTTATATTATTAGATAAGAATAGTCCTGTAATAAAAAAAGATAAGGTTTATAAAAACATAATCAGTCAATCAGGAAGGGCAGAAAGAGCATTGACAAGTAGTGGAAAAAAGCATAGAGTCAAAGAATGATCTAATGCCAGTAGCGAACAATAAAAAGAAAGAAGAATTTGATTTTGTTACGAAAATATCTTTTCCAATTAAATTGGCGACTAATTTGGAAGATACAATTTATAATTTAAAGAATTATAAAAAAGTAAAAATAACAGTTAAGAAAAATAAAAAAATATGTGAAATGTTGATAAATGCAAAAGATATACCATCACTGCGTGCATCATTTAATTCGATAACACGCGATTTGTCTGTAATAAAAAATACAGAAAAGGTATTGAATACCAAAAAGCTAATGTAAACAATGTAAAAATATATAAATTTATACTTACAAACCTATATGGCTTTAAACAACATTTAAATATATTTATCTTAAATTGTTATTAAGTTCATCTTATAAAAATTATTTAGGAGTGTAATTATGGCAGGAATGCAATTTTGGAATAGCAGAAGAGCTAGGAACAGACTACCCAGACTTAGAGGTAAGGTTAATCTTAAATTAGATAAACCATCATTATCAAATGTTGTTGGATTCAAGGTTGGGATGTTAAGTCTCAGTCTTATTCAGAATACATCAAACGCTTTGAATGTTGAAGCTTTTAAAGGAGCAACTATATTAGAAATACCCGAAACAGAGGTTTATGGGATAAGACTTTATAAAAAAGACCAAAAAACAGGTTATGTTGTCTCAAGTGATACTATATATGATAAAAAAATTGCTGAAAAGCTAAATATGAAAAAAATAAAACTAGATACTCAAAAATTAGACGAATTCAAAAAGAAACTTAATGATTATGAAAGAGTTTCTGCATTATTGGTATCATATCCTAAAACAATTTCAGCTGAACAAAATCACATTGAAAGATATGAAAGCAAAATAATAGGAGATTCAATAGAATCTAATTTTGATTTTGTAGCAAGTTTAATAGGTAAAAAGCTTCAACCTGAAGATGTATTTAAAGTAGGGGAGCACATTGATCTTAGCTCAGTATCCAAAGGAAAAGGATGGCAGGGACCAATAAAAAGAAAAGGAGTTAGAAGGCAATTCCACAAGGCAACTGAAAAAATAAGACATGTTGGTGCATTAGGTGCATTTACACCTGGTAAGATTCTTTATACAACTCCAAGAGCTGGACAGATGGGGTACAATTATAGAACTGAAAAGAATAAGGTATTGCTTAAAATAAGTGATATTTCAAAAGACGATATAAATCCTAAATCTGGATTTAAAAATTATGGTCTTATTAAGGGAAATTATTTAATAGTAAGCGGATCAGTACCTGGAACATCAAAAAGAGTAGTTAGAGTCAGAAAGTCCCTTTCAAGTAATAAAGTTGAAAAAGAGGTTAATATAAATTATATAAGCACTAAAAGTTGATTTTTATGCAAATTCCAATTTTAAATTTAGAAGGTAAAGAAGAAAAAAAGATTGAACTTCCAGAAATTTTTTCAGGCACTCTTAAACCATGGTTAGTTAGGAGAGCAGTTATATCAGAACAAACGTATAAGTTACAGCCACAAGGTCATTTCGTACTTGCAGGAATGCAAACAACTGCTGCATACTATGGTGCAATGAGTTCATATAGAACCGGAAGACATATGGGAAAAGCAATAAGACCTAGAGAAAAATTAGGAGATGGAGTACAGGGTAAGGTAAGACGTATACCATCATCAGTTAAAGGTAAACGCGCACATCCACATTTAATAGAGAAAAAGATAGTTGAACTTATAAATAAGAAAGAGTATCAAAATGCAATAAAATCAGCATTATCAGGTTTATTTAATGAAGAAAATATAAAGCATATAATAATTACAAAGCAAGCAGCAGAAATAAAAAAATCAAAAGAAATGAAAGAATTTTTGATAAAATTAAACCTTTATTCCGAATTAGAGAATTTAGTACCAAGAAGAAGAAAAGGATTAAGGAAATTAGCAAATCAAAAAAAGTACAAGCATGTTGTACTATTAGTTGCATCGGATAATTCTCCAATATTAAAGGCAGGTAAAAATATTCCAGGATTAGATGTATCTGCAGTTTCAAACTTAAAAATGAACAAACTTGCACCTGGTGGAGATCTAATTCAAAATGTAATTTTTACAGAAGATGCTATTGAAGAATTACCAAAAATAATTGAAAAATTCGATGTAGACAAGCAAGCATTGAAAGAGTGATAAAATGTCAAAATTAATGTATCCAATCGGAACTGAAAAAGCGATAACACAGATAAGTAAAGACAATACCTTAACTTATGTGGTTGAATTATCTGCTACCAAATATGAAATAAAAAAAGAATTTGAAAAAATGTTCAATGTAAAGGTAGAATCTGTAAGAACTATGAATTCTCCATTAAACAAGAAGCATGCATTTATAAAGTTGAATAAAGATTTCAATGCTAGCGATGTAGCAATGAAACTTAAATTGGTGTAATAAATGGGTAAAAAATTAAAACAGCAAAGAAGAGGAAAAGGTAGTGTAGCTTATAGAAAGCTTCCAGGAACCTTTGATATCAGTGTAAACTACCCACAAGTTGAGAATAAGGTAGGGGAGGTTATAAACATTTTCAATCATACTGGACATACCGGTCCAATTATGGAAGTATTATATGAAGATTTTAGCACAGGATATCTCATGGCACCTGAAGGTATAAGTATAGGGGATAAAATTTATATAAATAAAGACAACTCATATTCATTAGGTTCTGTACTTCCATTATCTAAAATAGTTGAAGGTACACCAATATATAATATAGAATTTAAACCAGGTGACGGAGGAAAAATGATAAGATCTGCAGGATCTTATGCATTTATATCAACTCGCGATGAAGGTAAAGTAACAGTAACTCTTCCATCAAAAGTTCAAGTTGTATTGAGTGATAAATGTAGAGCACAACTTGGCGTAATTGCAGGAGGAGGTAGAAAAGACCAGCCAATTGTAAAGGCCGGTAAAAATCATTATATTAAACATGCAATTAATGCATTATGGCCTGTAAACAGAGGTGTAAAAATGAGTCCTGTTGATCACCCATTCGGAGGAAAACAGCACCACAAAGGAAAGAGCAGCATGACATCAAGAAATGCACCTCCAGGAAGAAAAGTTGGAAATATTGCGGCAAGACGTATAGGAAGAAAGAAGAGATGATTAAATGGTAGAAAAAATAGCATTTGAAGGATTACTGCCTGAAGAGGCAAAAAACTTAACTAATGATCAATACCTAAAGTTGATCAAGTCAAGGCAGAGAAGAACACTTAAGAGAAATTCCTTACAGATAAAGGAATTAAACAAAATCATAGAAAAACATAGAAAAACAGGCAAACCAATAAGAACTCATACAAGAGAAGCTGTGATAATGCCATCTTGGGTAGGTTTAGAAATACAGGTACACAATGGAAAGGTATTCCAACCATTAAAAATAGAAGCAAATATGCTTGGTCATAGATTAGGAGAATTTGTATACACAACAAAGAGAGTAGTACAATCAGCACCAGGAGTTAGAGCTACACGTGGAAGTAAGGCACTTGCACAGAAATGATATATTGGTGATTTAATTGAATTTTTCATATAATGGAGATAAAACAAAAGTTGCATTTGCAGGACAAGCAGATATCAATGCCAGTTATAAGGATCTTAGCATGGTATGTGAATCAATAAGATATAAAAGCATACCTTATGCATTAAAGGTTCTAAATGGAGTTATAAAAGATAATACCCCTATAAAATATAGCAGATACAATAAAGGCATGGGAGCTAGACACGAACTTGGAGGTAAAAAAGGAAGATACCCAGTTAAATGTGCAAAGATAGTTAAGGACATATTGAGTTCTGCAGTCTCAAATGCCATAAATAAAGGTTTTGATGAGACTAAGCTTGTTGTTATCCATGCATCCTCAAATAAAAATCAGATAATAATGAGAACACCTCCAAAAGGTAATATATCATGGGGTAGAGGAATGTATGGTTACTCAGCAACTAGAAGAAGTGATCTTGAATTTTCAAAAGTTGAATTAGGAGTTGCAAATCCAGAGGATATTGAATTAAGTCCAAAAGCTAAAGATTTGATAAAACTATTTAGTAAACAGGCTAAACGTTTAGTCCCTGAAGAATCAAAGTTTCCAACTAAAAAGAAGAAGGACAATAAAGCAAAGGAATCAGTAAAGAAAGAAAACGAAACAAAGGAAGAGGCAATAACAAAGGAGAAGGAAGCTGAAAAACCTAAGGAAGCAGAGTTCAATAAAGAAATCGATAATCTTAAGCATAGTCAAAATATAAAGGATAATGTAAAACCTATCAAAAATGTAAATTTGGGTAACGATAGGTATTAAATTTCAGATTTATGGTGAATAAATGACAAGTGAATATAAATTTATAGATGATGCAGAAATTAAGCTTAATATATCTACTTATTTAAGCAAAGAACTTGACAGAGCAGGATTTTCAGGAGTTGAAATACAAAAAACTCCTATGATAACAAGAATAACCGTACATGTATTAAATCCTGGAAGGGTTATAGGCAGATCAGGAAAGTCTATAAATACATTGACTGATGCTATAAAAAATAACTTCAATATACAAAATCCTCAAATAAGTGTTATGGAAGTACAGAATAAAATGTTAGAACCACTTCTTGTTGCAAAAGATCTTGCATTTAAACTTGAAAGGGCTATGAATCCAAGAAAAATAATTGAATTTACACTTAGAAATATAATGAGCAATGGTGCCATAGGCGCTGAAATAATATTGGGAGGTAAACTTGCAGCAAAAGGCGCAAGAGCTAGAACAATAAGAAAAAGCATCGGCTATATACCAAAAGCAGGTGCAGTTACAGAACTTGTAAATGAAGGGCATGCAACTGCATATCCAAAATATGGTGCAATTGGTGTTTTTGTAAGGATAGTACCACCAGGAACCGTATTTCCAGATAAAATAAACAAAAAAGCACAGGATAATAATATAGTATTGAGTAACGAATCAAGTGAGTCTTCATCTGAAACAGAGCCTTTAGAAAATAAAGAAGAACAAGCAATAGAAAAAAATGAAGAAAAAGAGATAGAAGAAAAAGTATCAGATAATAAGGAATCTGAAAAAGAGGACTTAGAAGAAGCTAAAAGCGAAGAGGAAGCTGAAAAAGAGAAAAAAGCTGAATAAATTCTTCTTCTAATTCTTAAGAAGAAACGATATATTTAAAAGCATTATCTTATTAATTAATATTAATATCAGGTTTAGGTATCTATATATATCTTGAGGTGTAATAAATTCATGAGTGCGATTCTTGCTATAATAATTGCGTTTATAACTCTGTTTGTACCTGGAGAGTTATTAGCGTTAGCACTTTTGAATAAAACTAAACTTAATTTAATTGAAATATCTGTAATCGGATTTATATTTGGCCTTATAGCTGTTCCTACCTTAACATGGATAGAATCTTACTTTATGTTTGTAATACACTTTTTCGCATTCTCATTAGGTTTATTTGAAATAAATGCTGTTGTATTAACTATAATAGGTATCATCTTATGTTTTTATGATGGTATATTCTCAGTACCTAAAATAAAAGCATTTATAAGTGTCAATTCTATTGATAGAAGCCTATATAAACTAACAAATGAACAGGTACGTGAAAAACTTGTTTTGAGTGAAGAAGGTAAGGCATTAGTAGAAAAAGATAAATCCGCCGAATTAAAATTAGAAGAAGAGTATGAAAACGAATTATCAAAAGCAGAAGATGATCAAAAAGCGCAGATAGAGTCAAATTTTAAATCAAAGAAAACTGATTTAACCCTTCAACATAGAAATTCTGAGATAGTTTTGTTAAATAAAATAAACAAAGAAAAGGAGGGTAAAACAACAGGAGAATCAAAACCATTCACGTCAAGAATAAAATCTAATTGGGTATATGCTGTATTGATAATAATAATGTTTATCTCATTTTATATTGGTATGATGAGCGAGGTAATTGCCCCTGTATTCTTCCAATTTGATCCTTATTTCTACATGCTATCAGCACAATCAATAATAACGTACGGTTACCAGTTACTTTATACACCTTATGCGTGGCCAGCTGTAACAAAAGGAGTTGTTTTAAGAGCACAACCTATTATACCTTATTTGAGCGCATATTGGTATAGTCTAGCTAATTATTTAGGTCCGCATTATACAACGTTCAGTACATCATTGATGGCTTATGCTTCAAGTTTCTACCCACCAATAGTAGGTGCTTTGTTAGTTTTTGTAATATTCATGCTATTGTATAGAGAATACAATAAGTATATAGCGTTGATAGGTGCAGCTTTAACTGCAACTATGCCAATACTAGTCACAGAATTTACTGCAGGAATGCAGTTGACAGAACCTTGGGGTATATTTTCATTATTCTTCTTCTTTATGGCTTATTTACTAGCTGTTAAAGATATGAAAAGTACAAGACTTGCAATTTTTGCTGGTATAGCATTCGCATCTACATTCTTAGGAGCTCACTATTATACTGTAGATATGGGAGTTTTAGCATTATACATACTTATTGAAGGAATAATAGACTTATTGATGAGAAAGGGTATCTCAAAAGATTTCTATAAAATGAATATAAAGGTAATAGCAGTAATAGCTGTATTCCTAGCAATATACATGCCTTATCATGCAACATTCAGTGAATCAGTACCAAAGATATTAGGTATACCACTTACAGTTGCAGGACCTGCATTAGCATTGCTATTAATTGCAATAATGGATTATGGTCCTAAATTACTCAATAAGTACCAGATAATTTTTCATACATTGGACAAAAAAGTTTATGCAGAATGGATCGGTTTAATAATAATAATAACTTTGATAGCTATAGTAACAACACCACTAGGAAAGCCTGTAATTAAAATTATTGAATTGAGTAAAAAGTTTACTACTCCCTCATCTGCTCTATTTATGACTGTTGCAGAATATGAACCTTCTGGTTTGATGTTTAATTTTGGATTAAATGGATTCGGATTTATCGGTTCATCTGTATTTGGAGTTCCAATCATGGTTTGGTTAGTCTCTATAATTTCGATTGTACTTATACTAGCGGGTATAATATATAGGAGAAGCGAAACTGGTGTATTTTATCTCGCTATCGCTATACCTTTAATGTTTGCAGGATTCAGCGAAGTAGAATACATGCCACACTTCGGAACCGCTTATATAATATTATTCTGTATAATACTAGGAGAATTAATCTATTTAGTAAAATCAAAGTTCAATTTCAAAAACGAATTGAATATAAACATAAATGATTTATACCACGATAATAAAGACTACGTATACGCAATTATGCTATTTGGTTTATTCTTTATCTCAACCATTTTAGGAATAATAGCAGCTGCCCTTTTGATATTCAAATACAAACATAATAATAACACAATGTTCGCAACATTAGGTGTATTCTTAGTAATATTAATAATAGGTTCAATAGCAACAAATACAATATTATTAGGTGAATCAGCTTCATGGACAACAGCATTTTATGCACAGGCATTATATAACCCATCAAATCCAACTGCAAATAACGCTTGCGATAGTTCAATTGGAGATGATCTATTCTGTAATACTGTCCCATCCTATTGGATAAGTTTAACAAACTGGATGAAAACAAATATAGGACCCTATGGACCAAGAGTTTTATCCTGGTGGGATTATGGAGATTGGATTAACTGGTTTGGTCACACAGATTCGGTTCTAAGAGGAGATAATGCAAATGCTAGTGAAGATTATGCAGTAGCAGCGAGTTACGTATTAGGCCCTAAATTCGGTTTCAATTCTACCCAAATGCAAAATATGATGGATGGAAATCAAACCGCATATGTTGTATTCGATAAGGGTATAATATCAAAATGGGGAGCTTTAGACTTCCTTGCATGCGTGGATATAAATGCAACCTCAGAGGCATATGCAATAAATGCAGGTAAAGCAGTTGGTGCACCTTATAAATTAGGTACATCACCATGTGAAATAGACCATGATCCACAATACAGTCTCGTGCCATTATCTGTACTTGAACCTAATTCAACATCATCTGTAAACCCTGCAGATTACTGTATATCAATATCAACCTCAACCGAAACCTATGCAAAGGTATACTTCATAACTAACGAATCATTAGGCAGTTCTCATTATTGTATGAGCACTACACCAAATTCAAATGGTGCTGTACAATTATATTATAGTAATGGAACTGCAATGAATGCTTATATAAACTTAGGGGATTATGTTGGAGAAGAACCTCTAAATATAAATGGAACAGAAGAGACTTATGTAGAATATGAAAATATATACACACCTAATGGGCCAAATGACACAATAACAAATGCACCTTCATATTATTACACTTCTAATTTCTACAAAGGATTTTTCTTAGGGAAATTAAAAGGATTCCATCAGGTTTATTCGTATGTAAATGATACAAAAGGGGTAAACGATGTGAATTATACAGATCCAATAAGATTATTTGAATTGAATAATTTCACAGGGAAACTTCCTCCTGTACCTGTAAAGCCAAGTTTCATAGTAAATAATATGACTATGCCATGAAAATGGAAATAATTTAAGTAGGTCTTAATAAACTATTTTTATTTTGCATTTAGCTCTAATAAATTGAATAATGCAATAAGGAAAAGTGAGTCAATCTTATTAACGAAAAGTCCCAATAACAGATATAGCAGAAGTCCTACCTGTAAGGGCTGTAGTAGTTCACTATAAAATTAAGTATTAATAAAGTGAATTAAGTAAAAACATCAAAACTTATTACAGGTTCACATTTTCAGGATTAATACTTAAAAAATATTAAATAAAATTAATTTTCACCATCAAAAATTCTTACTCATATCAACAACAATATTATTATGGCTATAAGGCTCCCAAACATACTAGCAAAGAAATTTGTACTATATTTAGTTCCAATATGCTTTTCTTCAAAGTAGCCTAATAAAGAATCAAACAAAGTTCCTGCTAGTCCACTAATAACTGCAGCAGCAAATAGCACAGAGGGATTAACTCCATGAATATACAAGAATGAATAAGCGAATAGGATTATTAAACCTATTAAAATAGCACCAACCAAACCTGCAAAAGTACCAAGAGGTGTTATACCTCCTGAGGTACCTTTTTTAACTCTTTTTAATGTAAATAGCATTATAGGTTCTCCATCCAATACTCCTATTTCACTACTAAATTTATCGGCTGCGACTGCTGCAACACCCCCAACGAAGGCAAAAATTAACGCTATAGGATAATTTAGGTAAAGAAAATAATAAAGAATAACTATTATAAGAGGCCATAAACCGTTTGCAATTACATTTTTTACTCCTCTACTATCTTCAAATAATCTCTTTTCTATCTTATACTTTTTGCCTATAAAACTAACTATTGCTGATATTATTAAGAACCAAAACATCAATATGAAGAAAAAAAGTCCAAAAGCTCTTCCAAGTATTATCATTAATATACCAATCGCTAAGCCTAATATCGTAGCCTTCGGATTTAAAGTTAAAAAGTTCATATTTAAGCCATTTTTTTATAATTTTAAACAGTTCAATATAGAAATATTTTTAAATATTCAATAACTATTAATGTTAGTTCTATACTGTGGAAGGTCATAGAACTGGTCGCCTTGTCAGCACAAGAAGTGTGCTGACCTATTCCTTTTTACTAAATTATATTTGGAATAAACTATTATATATTTTCTTTATTAATTATATTATTGTTCTAATCATAGAGGATGTTTAATATGGCAAAAGAAAAAGCAGTGCGCGAAATTGAAGATTTGCCTGGAATAGGCGAAGCTACCGCTGAAAAGTTGCGCAATGCAGGTATCGATTCATTAGATAAAATTGCAGTATATGCACCACACGATTTATCCGATTTAGTAGGTATAAATGTAGAAGCCGCAAAAAAAGCTATAATCGCAGCCCAAGAAGCAACAACTATAGAGTATTCTACCGGAAGTGAAGTTAACGAAATTAGAAAAGAATTGGGTAAGATATCAACCAATTCAAAGAGCCTTGACGAATTGATTGGAGGAGGAATTGAGACGAACGCTATAACAGAGGTTTATGGTAAATTTGCATCTGGAAAAACACAGCTTGGCTTCCAGCTATCTGTAAATGCCCAATTACCAAAAGATAAGGGGGGTCTTGATGGCAATGTTCTATTCATAGATACAGAAGGTACTTTTAGACCTGAAAGAATAGAAGCGATAGCATTAAACAAAGAGCTCGATCCCGAAAAGACATTAGGAAATATATACGTTGTCAGAGCAATAACAACAGACCAACAAGTCTTAACCGTAGAAAGGGCAGATAAATTGATAACTGAAAAGAATATAAAGCTTATAGTTGTTGATTCATTAACTGCGTTATTCAGATCTGAATTTGTGGGAAGAGGAGCATTAGGAGAAAGGCAACAGAAATTGAATTCTCATATACACAGATTGCAGCAATTATCTGATAAATTTAATATTGCAATTTACGTAACAAATCAAGTTATGGATAATCCAGGTATATTATTTGGGGATCCAACTACACCTATAGGAGGGAATGTATTAGCGCATGCAGCTACAACTAGATTATATTTCAGGAAAAGCAAAGAGGATAAAAGGATAGTTAGATTGGTTGATTCTCCAAGCATGCCAGATGGTGAATGTGTTATAAAAGTAACACCTAATGGCATAAGCGATTAAAAATTCAATCAAGTGCATTCTTAAAACTAATTGAAAGCTCCCTACCCTCATAAAATGAGTGTAAAAATACAGCTACTGCAGATACTGAAGAGTGCGGTTGTTTAGTTATGCTTATAGTAAAATCAGATAGTTCATTTAAATAATTCAAATCCTTACTTGACACTACTAAAATAAGATTGCGGTAATTCCTTAACACTCTTATATTATCCTTAAGCATTTTACCTCCTAATGTAAGATAAACTGTTTTGTAAACCCGTTTCTCTCTTAATAAGGATCTTCCATTGGCATTAAATTTTACTTCAAATTCTCCTCCCATGGATTTATTTATTTTATTTATATATCTCTTAATTTTTTTATAATCTATTTTAGGATCGGTGAATACTATAGAAGACGCCCCAAAAGCCCTGGAGGTTAGAGATAGGTCTAAAGCGGTATCATAGTCATAATTTCCAAAGACTGCAACAATAATCAATAAATCATCATTATTTAAAATACTAATAAATTATATAAAACTTTTATATAATCAATGTGATTTAAGCTGATTTATTAACGTGTTAACCGCATTCTCTATAGCGGTATAAGAGCATATCATTGAATTAGCTCTTCTTGTTTGCTTATTATCATTGCGGTGGCTACAACATCTCCCTCATTTCTATTTATTAATCTCACTCCGCTTGCATTTCTACCCGTTTTTCTAACACCACTTGCTTTAAACTGTATAGACATACCTTTTTTAGTCATAAGCATTAATACATCATCAGGTTTTGTTGCTAATGCCATAACCACATTTCCTGTCTTATTGTTTATCTTTAAATTCCTTACTCCTTTTCCTCCACGTTTCTGAAGTCTATATTTGTCTATTTCTGTAGCTTTTCCATAACCATTTTCCGTGAACGTGAGTACATAGTTATCTTTATAAGCAGTTATAAGGTTCTTTACTTTATCGTTATCTTTAAGCCTTATACCTATTACTCCGCGAGCATTTCTACCTAGAGCTCTAAAGCCATTTTCATTAAATCTTAACGCAGTTCCTTTTTCTGTTATTATGACTATCTCGGAATCTCCATTAGAAAGTACAACATCTGCAATTGTATCATCCCCCTTTAATGAAAGTGCTCTTATACCTTTAGTTCTTGGATGTGAGAATAATTCAGCATTTGTTTTCTTTATAATTCCATTAGTTGTTATAAATATTATAAATTTGTTTTGGAACTCCTTTGTATTTATCATGTTGTTTATTTTCTCCCCTTCGCTAAGCTTTATAAGATTAACAGCCGCTTTACCCGAAGCATATCTGCTTCCTTCAGGTACGTTGTAAGATTTTAGCCAGTATGCTCTACCTTTGTTAGTTATAAATAATAGATAATCCTTTGTCTTACACTCTATACTTTGTTTTATAAAGTCACCTTCCTTTAAGCCTATTGTTGTAACTCCTCTTCCTCCCCTTCTTTGAGATCTGTATTCATTAGCATTTATTCTTTTTAGATAGCCCTCATTGGTTAGTATTATAACTTCATCTTCATCTTTTATTAAATCTTCATCAGTTATATCCATCATTCCAAGATTTAGCTCAATTTCTGTTTGTCTCTCCTTTCCATATCTATTTTTTATCTGAATGGTCTCTTCCTTTATTATCTTATAAATTTCCTCCTCGTTGTTTAAAATATTATGATAGTAATCTATATTTCCTATCAATGTCTTATTTTCTGCTTCTAAAGCAGATTTTTCTAAATTCGTAAGTTTGCTAAGTTTCATATCCAATATAGCTGAAGCTTGTTTATCCGATAATTCATATTTTTCCATTATTGAAGTTTTAGCCTCTTTTGTGTCTGAACTTGCTTTTATTGTAGATATTATAGCATCTATATTTTCAATCGCAACCAACAAACCTTTTACTATATGTAATCTATCCTCTGCAACCTTAAGATCATATTCAGTCCTATTCTTTATAACCGAAATCCTATGCTCTACAAATATCTTTATAAAGTTGCGAAGATTCAATGTGAGAAGCCTATTACCCATAACTGCTATATTCATCACAGGTAACGAAAGCTGTAATTGTGTGTGTTTGAATAACAAGTTCATAACAAATTCAGGGTCAACATCCTTTTTAGTTTCAATAAATACCCTTATACCCTTTTTATCGCTTTCATCCCTTAATCCAGATATAGTCGTTATTACCTTATTTTTTACTAAGTCACCTATCTTCTGTACAAGAGCCGCCTTATTTACAGTATAGGGTATTTCAGTTATAATTATAGCGTTTCTTGAATTTATCGTCTCTATATGGTATTTTGCTCTAATTATAACACTACCTCTTCCTGTAATATAAGATCTTCTAAGGTTATCTGTATCAAATACAACTCCGCCAGTTGGAAAATCAGGACCTTTTACATATTTAAGAAGTTCTTCAGAAGTAATTTCTTTATTATCAATATAAGCTATAATTGCATCTGAAACCTCATTTAAGTTATGGGGTAGTATATTTGTTGCCACACCAACAGCAATTCCTGATGATCCATTAAGCAAAAGGTTAGGTATTTTTGATGGCAAAACCACCGGTTCTTTTTCTGTGTTATCGAAGTTTGGTACAAAAGGGACTGCATTTTTATCAAGGTCCTCCAGCATTTCTTCTGCAATTCTCCTCAATCTTACTTCAGTATACCTTTGTGCAGCAGCAGGGTCTCCATCTATAGATCCCATATTACCTTGCCCTTCAACAAGCATGTAGTTCATTGAAAAATCCTGCGCCATTCTAACTAATGTTTCATAAGCAGCGCTATCTCCATGAGGATGGTATTTACCAATAACCTCTCCAACAATTCTAGCACTTTTCTTAGTTTGTTGGTCATGAAGATTATTTATCCTATACATTGCATAAAGTATTCTCCTTTGTGCAGGTTTTAATCCATCACGAGCATCAGGCAATGCTCTGCCCTCTATAACACTCATCGCATAATCGATGTAACTCTTTTGCATCTCATTTTCTATTGCAACCTCAATATTCTCTGCCATATAATCATCATATATCTAAGAAAGAAACTTCTGTAGAATGTGCTTCTAAGAACTTTCTCCTATCTTCAACATTAGCACCCATAAGGGTATTAAATATAGAATTGGCCAATTCAGCATCCTTTATTAAAATCTTTTTGAGAATTCTATTTTCAGGATTCATTGTAGTCTCCCATAATTGATCAGGATTCATTTCTCCCAATCCCTTGTATCTGTTTACAATTCCCTTACCGTTGTTAGCTTCAAGAATTTTATTTAGCTGATCATCACTATAAGCGTATTTTATTTCTTTACCCATTACTATCTTATACAACGGAGGTTGAGCGGAATATACATAACCTCTTTCAATTATCTCTTTTAAATACCTATAAAAGAATGTCAACAGTAATGTTTCTATATGGCTACCATCAACATCTGCATCTGTAAGGAATATTATCTTATGGTATCTCACGTTATCAGCATTAAATGAATCTTTAATGCCCGTACCTAAAGCGGTAACTAAGGTATGAAGTTCAGCATTAGCAAATATCTTTTCGGTAGATGCTTTTTCTACATTTAAAACTTTACCCCTTAGAGGCATTATAGCTTGGAACATTCTATCACGCCCTTGCTTACTAGAACCAGCTGCGCTATCCCCCTCTACTATGAATATCTCAGATTTTGAAGGGTCATTTTCAGTACAATCAGCCAATTTTCCAGGTAATACAGAACCTTCAAATAAGCTTTTCTTTCTCGCTAACTCCCTTGCCCTCTTTGCAGCTTCTCTCGCTTCTGAAGCCCTTACGATTTTTTCAATTATTTTGTTTGCCTCCGTTGGGTTCTCTTCTAAGTAATAATTTAATTCAGTATAAACTGCATTTTCAACTATCTGTTTTACATAAGTATTTCCTAACTTTTCTTTAGTTTGACCCTCAAACTCGGGATTTTCCATCAACACAGAAACTATACCTATTAACCCTTCTCTAGTATCCTCTCCTTCTATATTTGGAAGACTCTTTTTCCCAATATTTTTCTGTATGTAACTTGCTATTGACCTAGTCAATGCAGAGTGCAATCCAGAAACATGCATACCTCCTTCAGGTGTCTTTATATTATTAACAAATGATAAAAGTTCTTCACTATAAGATTTAACATACTGCAAAGCAACACTAACTTTTAAGCTGTCAACTTCCTTTGTTATAACTATGGGTTTTGATATCTCTTCTTTATTATCCCTAATATAAGCAATGAAATCCTCTACTCCCTTTTCAGAATAAAAGGTTTTTTCACTGACATTATCATCTCTAGCATCTACAAGAGTGATTTTTAGTCCAGGATTAAGGAAAGTTATATCTCTAAGTCTATCAATTAACGCAACAGTATCAAATGAACTCACTGAAAATATCTCTTTATCAGGTTTAAATTTCATTGTAGTTCCACTTTCCTTTGTATCACCTATTACTTTTAATTCTGATATAGGCAAACCCCTACTAAATTGCTGCTCATATACCTTTCCTTCTTTTTTTACTGTAACCTGTACATATTCAGATAAAGCATTCACAACAGTGACTCCAACTCCATGCAATCCTCCTGATACTTTGTATGTTTTATTGTTGAACTTAGCTCCTGAATGCAGTGATGTCATTATAACTTCAAGTGCAGGCTTATTTAAACCGGGCATTATATCTACAGGAATACCTCTTCCGTCATCTGAAACTTCTGCAACATCCATGTTGTCTTCGTTTGTAAGTTTTATATATATATTTTTGCAATAACCTGCAGTTGCTTCATCAACTGAGTTATCTATAACTTCATATAGCAAATGTGTAAAACCAGAACTTCCTGTAGAACCTATATACATACCAGGTCTTTTTCTTATTCCTTGTGCACCTGTGAGCACTACAATATCCTTAGCACTATAATCATTATCCAATTTATCACCAAAAAAGATTAATTTTATACATATAATATTACAATGTCAGCCTTTTAATTCTTTCTCACAATTGCTGTCATTACCTTCGACGACAAAAATATTAATGAAAAACCCTAATAAATATCTAATATAATACCGTCGTCAAAATCATAAAAATAAGAAATAATAATTTCAATTAAAAATCTAAAGATTTAAGAGGCCGTAGGCTTAAAAGATTTAAAACCCTCATAAATCTCTGAAATTCCTCTTATAACAATATAAGTTACCAATATTGCTGTCAATATATATCCGATTAATATGGGGTAGTTTAAGTCCCAAACTAAAATTAAATACGAGAAAGTAACGAATTTTGTTATCTGTATACCTGCTCTGCTAAAATTAGAAGAGAAGATCATATCTGTGAATTTCGATTTCATTTTAGATGAAGTGCCTTTAGCTCCAAGAAGTGCATCTGCAAAGGAATGACGTACAATTATTATCAGTATAACAAATAATGGTAATACATGTAGAAACACAAAAACAGCCCATAATGCATATTCTGTTACTCTATCCCCTGCTATATCTAATCTAGGACCATAAGGTGCTATTTTAGATACCGCATGTTTATAAGCAACAACTTTTTTATGCATATCCTTATTGCCCATAGTGCTTTTTATATAAGTAATAAATCCAATTTTACCTTTACTAGCTTCACTAACTGCAAAAAAACCATCAAGAGCATCTGAAGCTAAATCTAAAGCAAACAAAATTATAGTGAATAAAGGATCAAACTTTATCACTATTAAATATACAATGAGAATCATTATAGCCGTTCTTATATAAGTTGTTAGATCTGCTTTTCTCATTTAATTACCTAAAAATAATGGATTTAACTTGCAGTTAAATTAACTGAAACATCTATCCCTCTTTCTCCATTAATGAACATCGTATAATTACTTCCATTAATTGGTACTACCGCAATTGGTTTATTAAAAGGAATTCTTATAGAAGTATTATAATTTGTCAATTTGACCGATATGTTTCCATGCAACATAGACGCATTTGCAGCTACATTTGATTTTGAATTAATTGGGTGAATATAATTGTTAAACAGGTAAATTTCTCCTAAATAAACAAAGGTATAATTTGAATGTGGTGCAATTACATATCCTGAATTTATATACTGATGCATATCATTCAAATGTGGTATATATAGCTCACCATTATCACTTATTAAGAAGTTAAGTACATTATGATACCTTTCATTAAATACAAATTTTGAGAAACTTGAATTTACTACTATTTTATTTATTATTGTATTGCTGATCAAACTATGGTTTGTTAAAAATATAGGTTTTATTTTATAACTACTATTAATTACTCCAGATATACCTTTTCCACTACTATTTATATTAAATTTACTTGATTGATTATAACCAAATCCACTACCATTTACATTAAATTTACCTGATTGATTATAACCAAATTTATATGGCATCATAGGTGTTATACCTGTATAATTTAACCCCACTATATTCATAGATCCAAATAACATAACATTTCTTATTGTAATCGGATAATTATTATTATTTGTTAAAGTAAATGAAAAAAGTGTACTATTATTTTTGTATCCGACTAAATTTTCATTACTAATTGTTAAATTAGGTTTAAATTGATTTAATCTTGCATTAACAGAAAAATTAACGTGAAGTTTTTTACCTAAAATAAAATCAGATTTATTCAAATAAGTTTTATTTAATCCAAGTGCATAACCATATGGTTCAAATCCGAAAGAACTTTGATTTTCTGATGAATTATAAAATTGAATTACAGAGGGATTCAAATCAATCAATAAACCTAAATCTGATTTATTAAATAAGGTTGAATTAAATTCAAAACTATTTGGGGTTGATAGGTTATAAGTTTTATTACCTATTGACATATGACCATTTTCTAGATATAAGGTAATGTTATTTATCAAAATACCTCTTTTAATTTTTACTACTCCTAAAACCTGTGAATAATTACTTAAATTGAGCAGATTTATCCTTCCCTTATAATTTGTATTTATTACACTATTATTAGATAGACCTAACCTAAAACCTGTATAATTTATATATAAAGAGGTAGTATTTGTTGGAAGTTCCAAAGGGTCTGTTATTTCTATAGATACATTTTTAGGGGCGTAAAAACTATAAGTTGAATTTGTCACTACTGAATTTGTTGTTACTACTTTATAATTAGTAGGAGTAGTATAAATGTAAATAGCTAATATAACCAATATAATACCTATTATTAGGTACGCAATATATTTTATACCTTTAGAACTTTCATTATTCGAATTCATATAATCTACAAATTAATAACAATATTCATATATATATAACTTTCTAATGAATAAAGTGTTTATATGGTAACTGATACTGCAAAAGATATAATAAAAAAAGGAGAGATTGTGCTAGAGGTTAATAGGTCAGGTATAACCCAAAAATTAACTTTTAAAATTAAAAGGATAAAAGTAAGCAATGTAGAGTATGTTGAATTATTCTCTGATAAATTGATAGGATTTAGTGAATTACAAAGATTATCAAACGAAACAGGACTTCCAATAGAAAGCAATAATATAAAGGCATTTCCAACTGGTTTAGGTATAAAAGATTTTATCAATTTATAAAAATAAAATTAAACTATCTCATCTGTCGCAATATCTGCATTTCCTGTAGCTGTATAATTTTGTTTGTTTAATGTATAATTTATTGTTAAATTATAATCTGTTCTAGTCGTATGTATAGGTATTGGTATATTGTAGCATTCTAAAAGAATTGAATTCGATGATTTTGGGATCAAAGTGGTATTTATTGGCGTGTACTTCTTCATTCCAGGTACATAACATGAACCATTATTCAATAATACTGTTTTATTTAAATTATTGGTTATATTCAAAGCCACTATATCCGTTGCATAGTCAAAGCCAACAAAACCACATGAAAGGTTTTTCGTACTTATACTACAATTACTTTGCACAGATGGTTTCCACTTATATACATTTTGGCTTATATTAAGGGCATTTATTAAGTTATCTCCATTTACTGCTGACGCATTTTCGTAATAACTTTTTGTAAAGGAATATAGGTTCAAACTATAATTAGATCCTAACTCAGTTGAATTTACTAAACTGTAATTTGTAAAATACTTCTTTTGATAAACAGGATTTATTAAAGTAGAACAAACATCTACTCCTGTTGTTATATTTCTATATACTCCTCCATAGCATATTCCATTATAAGTTGAGATATTGACAGGTTTAAGATTATCTAAAACTTGTGAAGAAAATACCCCATATCCATTTTCAAATAAGTTATCATAACCTAAATTAGTTTTATTCAAAAAGGTAATTTGCCCTAAAGAAGAGTAATTAGAATAAATGAATCCTCCTTCATATTTAACAACATTAGGATTTGACTTTAAACTATTAACAATATCAGTAAATTCATCAGGTGTATAATTTTTGGATATAATATTTTTACAATTAAATGGCAAAGAGTTATTATAGACACTTACAATTTTATTCCATCCAAAATTGTAATAAGTACAAATACTCGTTGAATTATTATATTTAAAATAATCTCCAGTTAAACCATCAAAATTAAATTCATTTCCCTTATACCCTTCAATACCTAATTCCGAATTAATCTCAGGTGTTGTAAGGTTACCCAATATCCAAAGATTTGATATTGCAGATCCATTATTATATTTAGCATAAACACCATTGGTAATATTCGTAACAAGTGCAAAATAAGTTACAGTATTGCTAATTAATCCATTTGTAGATCCAAAAAGATTCTTAAATGTTGTTAAATTGTAATTTGAGGACATCACTGATGAAAATCCAATACCCTTAGGTGATAAGTCATATTCATAAGTCTCATTAATTCCTTTATTTGGTATAGATACATATAGATCAGGGGATTCTACAGGTGAAACATTCAAATTAAATCCGCTACTTGCATTCTTTTTATCTGTTATATTAAATAAACTTGCGGGATCTATTATACCTTCAAAATAATAACTCCCATTTTGTGCAAAGGTGTAATTAAAAGTCAAGTTTACAGTTTTATGGGCAGGCAAAGAAACCGTATATGTCTTAATTGTGTTATTATTTAAGTAAACATCAAGTGGAATTTTATGCATATTTGAAGATCCTAAATTTTTTACATTCATACTTATTCCGATCTTACTAAATGGATATAATGAGTTAGAGGTATTATAATAGATAGGTTTTAAAGTTATTGATACATCATAAGAGTTGCTAACTCGCATGTTGAGGTAAATATAAAACGCAATAACTACGATTACTATTATTAAAATATAGAAAATTAAACTTCTGCTGCTTATCTTATACTTTTTAGAATTAGTATCAATTCCAGTATTATTACTTATAGCATTATTATCATTTTTTTTATTAGTCAAAAAATCACCTTTTCTTTAATTCACCGATTACCGTTACAATTTTATCTTTTATCGGTTCTATTTCTGAATTTATATAGTAATTTAGCCATTCAGATTCATTATATTGCTCTACATCTGTTGGTATTAAAATATAATATTTTCCTTTTGAATGGTCAATTATATTCATATTTTTAAGGTGTAATAAATGATATCTTAATGTTTTTTCATTTATTTCACCCCAATTGCTTATTATATAATTTTTTATATCTAAAACAGTTGGATTGATCTTTTTACTAAATTGAAAATATAACATTGCATCAAAAACATATATAGAGCTTAACCTAGATTCTCCAGGATTTATTATACCTAAAGTTAAAGCTAGCCATCTAACCATTGATCTTCTGGTTTCAATAACCTCTCCAGTCAACTTTAAATCTCTCAGTATTATTTCTCTATCTATTAACTTAGATTCGTTAAGCAAATTAAAGACACCTATATTAAAATTCAATCCTAAATTATTTATAAGTAAGCAATAAAAATTAATACTATCTATATCATACAAAGGGATAATATAAAAGGTGATAAGGATAACAACAGAATTGGATGCAGAGTTTACACCAAAAAATCAAAAAAACAATCAAAATGAAATAAATGTATCCTTAAAAATAAAAAATAATTCTAAAGATTATTATTGGTATGAATTTGAGATTGGTGTTAACGACCCATTATCATTAGTGTATGATCGAAAATTATCAAAAGGTAAATTTAGGCTAGGTATCCTAAATAGTACCGAAGAAAAAATCAAGGAGTTTAGAATATATAATTTAGAAAAAAATCAAAATCCAATTTACAATTTTAACATAACGATGTATGTATACGATAAAGATGGTGCTATATCAGAAAGGCTTGACCGGAATTTTGAAGACAAATAAAGCCATATTACCTTTTTATAATAAAAGTATCTTTGAATTTATCAATATTGTCAGGTAAAGGTAATTCTTCAATATTGTAAACTTGAATTCCATAATCTGTATAAATATTTATTGAATTTATGAATTTTTCAACTAAATTGTCATCACCCAAAATAAGAATTTCAACACTTCCATCTTCCATATTTTGAACATAACCATTTATTCTATATTTATCCGCTAGATTCTTTACAAAAGCTCTATAACCAACACCTTGAACTATACCATGCACGTGTATAAGCTTTTTCAAGTTTAACCACCAAATCTAAAGAAGAATCTTTTTATCATAAGTTTTAAGCTATCCATATCCCCGTATTTACCGAAAAAGGAATCAAGTCCAAATATATTCATCATCAATAAATTAAAATCAAATAGTCTGTTATTGAGTGATGAATAGTAAGAATGCAATATTTTATGCATTTTTAAATCATTTCCATAAGCTTTTCTCCAATCTCTATCATAATTCTGTAATGGTTTAGCTAATTTTATTGTATCCATTATTGATTTATAAGCTATATCTGCACAGGATAATCCAAATATTAATCCACCACCTGTCGTAGATTTTGTTTGGCCTGCAGCATCACCTAAAAGTAAAACATTTCCAATAGCAGTTTTTTTCCTAATTGAAATTGGTATTAAACTAGCATACACCGAATCCTGTTCAGCATTTTCTCCAATTATTTTATCTAAATAACCCCTACTTTTTAATTTGTCAAATGCAGTTTTACTAGTATAATTTGATTTAGGCTCTGTACCAATCCCAATTTCTGTTTTAGATTTAGAATATGGTATAGCCCAGCTAAAAAATCCTTTTGATATAGAGTTATCAAAAAATAGCTGTACCCTATCTAATTTGTTATATGCTGTATTTGAATATTGGACCTTATATGTCAATACATAATTAGATATTTCCGGAAATCCAAATGCTTTTGCTGTATATGATACAACCCCATCTGAGCCAACTATTATTGTATCCCCATCATCTAAATTTCTTATTTCATTTAAATTCATTCTTTTTCCTAAATGAACATTAGCTCCGCTTTTCATCGCGTTTTTATATGAATTTGATATCAATACCTTTCTATCTAAAACATACGCTTTTGGCTCTTTAGATAATACACTTAATTTTTTATTATTAGAATGTATATCTGCACCATACAATGTATTTATGAGCGCGCCTGTATAATCTATATTCAATCTTTTAACTCCGGAAATAGATAACACTCCAGAGGCCTTGTCAGCACCATATTCAATATTCTTTTTTCCATCATATACATCTACATTTATACCGTTTTTAGCCAAATTCTCAGCTAACCTCAAACCCATCATTCCAGCTCCAATTATAACTACCCTATCATAAACCAATATAACTCACATTATTAAATTTTACAACAAACTATATTAAGCATAATTTAAAAAAGGTATAAATATAGTAAAGTTCATAATATAAATAATAAGTGATACAATGGTTAAAAAAAGCACCAATAAAACTGATGTTAAAAAGAAGGTAGTTAAAAAACAAGTCGTTAAAAAGGAGGCAAATTCGTCATTAGATAACCCTAAAATAAACATACAGAATATTGTTGTAAGTGCTGATTTACATGCAACAATAGATTTATACAGTTTATCAAGAGAAGTTAGAGCAGTAGATTATGAACCTGAACAATTTCCAGGTGCTATATTCAGAGTACCTGAATCAAAAGCAATAATACTATTCAAAAATGGTAAAATGATCTGTACAGGTTCTAAAACAGAAAAGGAGGTAAAGACCATATTGGAATATGTATCAGGTGTTGTATCAAAATATGTTGTATCAATGAACAAGAGCTAATAATTATTTTTTCTTTGCTTTATACAAAATTTTATCAAATTCTTTAAAGAAATGCTCCCATGAGTATTCTTTTTTAACTCTTTTTAATCCTTCCTTACCAAATTTTTCTATTAAATTAGGATTATTTACTAAATAATCCATCTTTTCAGCCATTTGAAGCTCATTGTTGACTAAAAATCCAGTTTTATTATTTATAACCGTCTCTTTTGGGCCCCCCTCATTTACAACTATCACAGGTTTTGAACTTGCCATACCCTCCAAAGGAACTAAACCATAATCCTCATTTATCGGAGGATAAAGTACTGCAGATGCATTTGCATATAAATTTAGTAATTTTTTGTCATCTACATTCGTTAATATTTTTATGCCCTCTGTATTATTTGCAAACTTCTTTATTTTATTATAATAATCCTGATAAAAAGGATCATTTGAAACTTGACCGGCGATTATTAATTTATAATCATTGTGCTTATATTGATTCTTAAATATCCTAAATGCCCTAATTGCATAATCCTGCCTTTTATTAGGAGAGATTCTAGAGGGATAAAAGAAATATTTTTCATTTCCTGAATTATGGTACTGCTTATAATCAACTCCTCCATTTAAAACTACAGAATCCTTCCTGTTATAATATTTTTTTATTCTGTTATTTGTATTGTTAGAATTTGCAACTATATAATCTATTTTTTTAACCATTTTTTTATCTATAAATCTTATCTGAGGTATTATGAATTTATACAAAGTTCTTTTTCCAAAACTTCTAAGCGACTGTCTATAACTGTATAAATCATATATATCCCTTAAAGGAGTATGACAGTACCATACAATCCTATCATTTTTATGTCTAATCCAATGGCTTGGGGCAATGTGGGGGTTTATTACATCATAATCTTCTTTTATTTTGTAATTATAAAACGAGAGTCCATAATTAAGTCCCTGAGCAGCTCTTCCATATCCCATATGTTTATAAAAAAAACTATCACTTATTGTTTTTATATCTATATCTTTGAATTCTTCAAAAGTTTTGTCTTTTTGATACTCTGCAGTATATATAGTTGCATTATAATGCTCTGCTATCTTAAGAACAACTCTTTCAGCACCGCCCTTTAATGAAAGATTTGATTGTGCCATTATTAATTTTATGTGCATAATATCAATTCAGGTAAGGTTTATTGGCTTCTTTTTCTTTGTCTCAAACACTTTATCCAAATCTAAATCGTTAAGTTCAGATACGGTTTTATCAATATTTGAATCAGAATACTGATCAAATTCTACACCACTTATAACAACCATTACCTTAAGTGACTCCTTTTTCATTTCTTTATCTATTCTCGCACCCCATTTTATCAGAGCATCGTTATTTATCCTACTGGATACCTCTTGGAATATTGATTCAGCTTCCCTTAAGGTTAAGCTTTCTCCTCCTATAATGTTTATTAATGCCTTTTTAGCTGTTCCTAAATCAACATTTAGCAAAGGACTTTTAATTGCATTTTCTAATGCCATCAACGCCCTATTATTCTTTCCATTAGTGTTTGTTTGTTCAGATTCACCTGAACTTATAACAGCGTAACCTGATGATTTCAGCACCATCTTCAAATCTGCAAAATCTATATTAACCATACCTGGTTTTGTAATCATCTCAACTATTCCTTTTGCAGCATTTGCGAGTATCTCATCAGATGCCTTAAAAGCCATATTCAATGGCAAATCAGGTACTAAATCTAAAAGTTTATCATTATGTATTATTATCACTGTATCAGCAGCTTTCTTTAATCTAGATAAACCTTCAAGAGCATTTTTCATTCTTGTTTTCCCTTCACTTGAAAATGGCAATGTTACTATTGCAACTGTTAAAGCACCAATATCTCTTGCTTCACTAGCTATAGTAGCTACAGATCCAGTTCCTGTACCTCCACCTAATCCACAAGTTACGAATACCATATTCGCGTCTCCAAGCATATGCTTTATTTCTTCCTTACTTTCACTAGCAGCTTCTTCTCCAACATTAAGATCACTTCCAGCCCCCAATCCCTTTGTAACCTTCTTTCCAAGCAAAAGTTTTCTTTCTGCTCTTGTCCTTATAAGATGAGGTGCATCTGTATTCATAGCAATTAATGTTGCACCTTCTACTCCTAGATCATACAATCTATTTATAGTATTACTTCCACTTCCCCCCGTACCAACAATATAAATTTTTGGTTTAGAAGTTTCTATAAACTTTAAAATCTCTTCATCATCCACACTTGTAAATTCACTCATAATATTACCCGATCGCCTAATTAATATTTATTAAAAAATATTAAAAAACTATTGTAAAATCAATACGTTGATTTTATAATTAATAAAATTAATTATATAATTTAATAATAATGATTATATATTTAATTATTTAAAATAATAATGAGAATGATATAATGCAATTTAAGGAGCAATCTGCAATGGAAATGCTTATGACATACTCTTGGGCATTTCTAATAATAGCGATTGTAATTGCTATAATAATCGTACTTGTTGGATTTAAACCACCTGTAGATTATCTCCAATCTGATTGTAATATAGATCCATTATTTCCTTGTATAAATACTCTTTTAGTATATAATGCAACCGGACCTTTAAGTTATACAATAGTATTTAAAAATGATTTAGGTAGGTCAATAAGCATTCCAGCAAACGCTCTTAAACTTTCAGCAACAGGGTTTGGTGAGACTACTGGTACATCCAATTATTATGGAAATTGTACACCAGGTTATGTTTCAAATGGTGGAGAAATAGTCTGTTTTGTTAATATTACAGGATCTATAAAACCAAAAGTGGGTTCTACTGTTACAACTCCCTTTACATTTAATTATAGCTTTAATAAAACACTGACATCTAAATCTTTATACTATCTTACAACAGGTTCATCAACACAAGTTGTTGCTCCCGCTGGAGCTAAATTCTATCATGTAACATTTAAAACAAATACAGGTACGGGTTACATAGTTTTGAATGGGGTTGATTATACAAGTGGATCATCGCAGTATCTTGTAGGTGGTACGTATAAACTTTATGGATTACCACCATCCGGTTTAGTATTTAACTATTGGGCAGGAATATCAAATTCAAATAATTTTAATCAATCAACAAATCTAACCATAAATAAACCTGAAGAAATAGAAGCATTTTTCAGTACTGCTGCAAAAGAATTACCTCCACCAAATGTAAATGAGAGGTATTTAATAATGTATAATCCAATATCAGGCGGGTCAATAACTCCATCTGCAGGTGCTCATTTAGAACCTTACAAATCAACTGTTACTATATCAGAATCTAATTATACAGGTTATAAATTTACGGGTTGGTCTGGAACAGGAGTAGGTAGTTATTCAGGTCCAAGTAGTACCGCCTCAGTTAGTATGGATTCAAATATAACAGAAACTGCAAATTATGACGTTTATTTAACAGAACTCTCATCTCCTTCAGGAGGCGCATCTTCATTATCTCCAGGAAGTGGATGGTATGCGCCTGGATCTTCACTTAAAATTTCAGAATCCAATAATACCGGATACAAATTTGTAGATTGGACTGGTTATCAAAGTAGTAATTCAGCATCATTCACAATGACAGTTCCAAATTCTCCATTCACAGAAACTGCAAATTATGACGTTTATTTAACAGAACTCTCATCTCCTTCAGGAGGCGCATCTTCATTATCTCCAGGAAGTGGATGGTATGCGCCTGGATCTTCACTTAAAATTTCAGAATCCAATAATACCGGATACAAATTTGTAGATTGGACTGGTTATCAAAGTAGTAATTCAGCATCATTCACAATGACAGTTCCAAATTCTCCATTCACAGAAACTGCAAATTATGACGTT
>JAKACK010000002.1:70704-73986 GCA_021821445.1 Microcaldota archaeon
AATTTCAGAATCCAATAATACCGGATACAAATTTGTAGATTGGACTGGTTATCAAAGTAGTAATTCAGCATCATTCACAATGACAGTTCCAAATTCTCCATTCACAGAAACTGCAAATTATGACGTTGCATTAAAGTTATCTCTAAGTCCAAATAATGCGGGGATAGCAACTGTATCACCAGGTGGTTCAACACCATCCTATGCGGTTTATTGGGAAACTCCTGGATCTTCACTTACAATTTCAGAATCCAATAATACCGGATACAAATTTGTAGATTGGACTGGTTATCAAAGTAGTAATTCAGCATCATTCACAATGACAGTTCCAAATTCTCCATTCACAGAAACTGCCAACTATGACGTTTATTTAACTATGGAAAATAATCCATCTAATGGAGGTTCTGTGTCTCCTAGTAGCGGTTGGTATAGTTATGGTTCACAAGTTACAATTTCAGAATCTCCAAATTCCGGATATTCATTTACAGGATGGTCTGGAAGTGGAAGTGGAAGTTACACTGGATCTGATTCATCTTATACAATAACTATGAATAACCCAATTACAGAAGAAGCTAATTATGGAATTAAATTAACAATGTCAATTTCGGATTCTAATGCTGGAACCATTTCTCCGAATCCAGGTTCACATATAGAACCTTATGGTTCACAAGTTACAATTTCAGAATCTCCAAATTCCGGATATTCATTTACAGGATGGTCTGGAAGTGGAAGTGGAAGTTACACTGGATCTGATTCATCTTATACAATAACTATGAATAACCCAATTACAGAAGAAGCTAATTATGATGTATGTCTTACAATGTCAAGCTCAAACTCTAACGCTGGCAGTATATCTCCAGGTAGTGGAACACACTGCTATTCACCCGGCCAAAGTGTGACACTATCCGAATCAGCAAATCTAAGATATGAATTTACAGGATGGTCTGGAAGTGGAAGTGGAAGTTATTCTGGTTCAGATTCATCTCCTACAATAAATATGAACAGTCCAATAACTGAAACCGCAAACTATAAATCCATACCAAATTGTAATGGGTATTCTTATAATAATCCTAATTATAATGCCCAAGTAACTGCGGGGGAATGTTATTGGACAGGCGGAGATCTTACTGATTGGGTTTCAGGAGGTAATGCAGGTTATGCTGATATAACCCTTGTTGGGCTTTCAAACGGTCAAACATATTTTGGACAAGGAACTACAGGTAGGTGTTATACTTTCATAGGAATAGATAATTTACCTGAGCAAAACTACGAAGTTGAATTTGGAGAAGGAGGAGGAGGTGGTTCTTGTGGTAATGCAGCTGTAAAGTTCAATACAACTGCTCCGCTAACTGTTAGCAGCAGTGGAAATGGTGGCACTAGCCCTTCAGGAACTACCGATTATCAGGATGGCAGCAGCCAACAAATATCAGCATCTGCAAATTATGGTTACCATTTCACAGGCTGGTCCTGCAGCAATATAAATGGCAGTGGCTGTTATTCCGGAAGCAACAACCCTGCATATCCAACAATGAATGGACATATATATGAGACTGCTAACTTTGCACCTAATCCAGAGTATGATTATTTTGATTCAAATGGACCTGGCAGTGTAAGCCCAAGTGGCTCTCATGAATATAATTATGGCTCTAGTGTAAGCATACAGGCAAATCCTGACAGTGGTTATTGTGCAGGATTTAATGATTACCAGACACCATATTTCGAAAATTGGACCTGCAGCGGCAGCGGCTGCTATTCCGGAACCAATAATCCTGCAACATTTACACAACCTAATGACGGAGTTACAGAGACCGCAAACTTTGGAATACACTATAGCTTCTGCTGGTAAACACGCGGATCTGGCGGGAGTTTCCTGCTTGAGCTTTAAAATAAATAACTCATAGTATTTTGAACCCGCAACCGCATGGTCCGAAGCCATGCGCGCTATCCAAGTTGCGCCACAGATCCTCACTTATATTTAGAAATTAAAGTTTCTTAATTCTGTCTGTTTTATATCTTTCATTGTCTTCCAATGAATCCTTACATTCTTTAAAAGCTCCTTATTTGTTATATTATTTCTAACTGCATCTATTGTTGTGTGATCAGATGGGTAGCCCGAGCCTAATTTAATACCTAATCTTTCAGAGAGTTCATCCATACATCTATCACGTGTAACTTTCGCTATTATGCTAGCAGCAGAAACTGTAGGATATTTTACATCTGCTTTATGCTCTGCTATTACCTTAGTATATTTTATACCTTTTTTAAACTTATTATCTATACCGATTACTTTTGTATTTTTTGAAGATGATGCACTAAATCTTATTCCAAATTTATTTTGTACAACATCTGGAGAATCAAGGTAAACTTTTGATATAAACATACTATCATCAAAAGAGTCAAACAATTTTGCAAAATGAACTGCTTCTAATTCATTTAACGATATGTTATTTTCCCTAGCATCATTTATCTCTTTTGGCTCTATTTTATCTATTTTTACATCTAAAGCGATATCCATTATATCTGAATAAAGTTTCTCTCTCCTTTTTCTACTTAAAAGCTTTGAATCTCTCACACCTGCGCGTGAAAGCCTAAAATTAGAAGTGCTCCTAACAGCAACTAAAGATAAAGTTAGAGGACCTATGAGGGGGCCTCTTCCAGCTTCATCTCCTCCTGCTATTATAACTACCATCACATCTCTCTTCTATCTACCATTATATAGTCGTTAACAGCGTGTACTGAGGCATAAGCAACTTTTATCTTTCCATCTTCATCAGTATCCATTTTTGAAGCAACTGGGCTATCAGGATCAGGTTCAATTACTAATGTATTTATTTTTCCAGTCACTGGACTAAAATCAACATCTACAAATTCTCCCAAGTCAAATCCATCTGTTGTAATTACTTTTTTTCCTACAAGCTGCCTTCCTATTATAAATTTTACCATTTTTACACCTTCCTTATATAATTATTAAACAATAAATTATTAATTGTTATATTAATATTTAAAAAATTAAGTCTTACTCTTTCTTTTTAAAACAAGTATTGCTAAAATTAATATTACTAAAATAACAACTATAATTGCACCATACTTTATATAAAGATAATCTTTTTTTATCAGATAATAAGAGGTTGTACTACTTGTTGTAACATTTACCTTTTTTGTAACATTTACCTTTTTTGTAACATTCACAGGTACATGCTTAACTGTAAAATTAAATTTCAAACTTTCATTTGTATAATTCTCATTACCTAATGTGTTAAATACTATAGAATTATTACCTTGCTT